>SCKP01000047.1 GCA_004124405.1 Fidelibacterota bacterium
TCTTCATCTGCCTTATCCAGCCAACGCATCAATGGCAATTCCTCCAGGGACACCACATTGGAGCCGTAATAATTCCGCAGGCCGCTGCCGGTGGGATTCACATGGCAGGCGATACAGGATGTCCCATTCTGGACCGCAAAACGGGGAAGAGCAAAACTAAGATTAATAAAAAAAATAGTGAAAAGAAAACAGCGAAATTTCATTAATTGTCCAATGCTCCCTCATTTATCCAGGTTTCAATAAGATTAATGGTTGAATCATTGAGAGGAGCTTGATCCTTTGGCATTTGTGTTCCTGCAGTTCCCCGTAATTTTTTAACCAGGAGGCTTCCTGATCCATCTCCCGGAGTTACCACAGCGCCACTATTTCCGCCTGTCATGAGACTGTTGTAGGAGGACAGGCTTAAACCACCAGAGTCTCCATGACAACCGGTACAACTGGAAAATAAAGGCATGATTTCCGTTGAAAAATTAACACAAGTTGAATTATCTCCTTCACAAATTCCGCAATCGTCAACAACAGCACCCTGCACATCTATACATGCACAGCCATCAGTTGGTGTCCAGCATGTACCATCATCAAGTGTTGCTTCAGCATTAAAATTACAGGCACCGCTGTTAGTACAGCCTGCAATATCAACCCCATATGCACAACAATCTGGAGTACTATCCCCATTATCATCGCTACAGGAAATTGTTGCAGTATTATCATAGTTATTTGCATTTTCATCCGTACAGCCTGTACAGGTAGAATCATCCCCTTCACATACACCACAAGCATCTACTACAGCAGAGCCGCCGCAAACACTGTTACAGTCTATGTCCTGAGTACAATTAGTTTCATCCCCAGAACTTAAAGGATCTTTACCGGGATCAGAACAACTCCACAAAAATAAGATCATCAAACTGAGAATGACGGAAGAAAGAATTTTCACAGGGGATATTTTAATAAGTTTGGATTTAGGTATGCAAGCGGAACTACCATTAAATGATATTTTTTTGGGATATCCTCATTTAACCCAAGCTGTTCAATTTTAAAAGATTTATCCATATTGCCCAATCCACCTAAATTATCCCAATGGCCAAGACAAGTGAGGATATGGAAAATAACCCCCGTTCAATAATTCAGCAGTTACGCCGAACACCCCTGGAGATTAAAATATTAGTCCTGATTGTTGTCTGCCTCACCCTTGGATTTGGAACTTACGTGATTTATTCCCTCAATTCAGAGTCCAAAGCGCTCATGCATCAGCATCGGCTGCGCTCACATCTGTTTGGAGAAACTCTGATCTCCGGCATACGCAATATCATGCTGTCCGGTCGAGCGCCTTATGTCCGTGCTTTTGTTGAAGAGGCGCGGGAAGAATTTGACAAAGTAGGTGAATTCCATCTCTTTAATAATAAAGCTGAGGAAATTTTCCCCCCCAGGAAACCCCATATTTCTATCCCATTGCAGGATTTGGAAATTAAAAAAGCCCTTACTCAAAAACAGTTTTCAAATACTCTTTATCCCTTAAAGAATGAAGCCTCCTGTAGAGCCTGCCATGCAGATGGGTATGAAATTAGAGGTGCTGTAAAGCTGGACTTTATTCAAGATGCAGATTGGGAAAAAGCCCTCATGCAGGTGGTGCATGGTGCCTTCCAAGCCATCATGCTTTCTGGGAAGGGTGAATATGCCGATACCTTGCTCCTAGAAATTAACCAATTGCCTGGCGTGAATCTCCTTCAGGTTTACGATGAAGATGGTATTTATGTAGCTTTTGGTGATGATAATGTTGAGGTAAATGAAGATATTTTAGAAGATGTGGCTGATACCTTCCATGATAAATTTGATTTAGGGAGCACAATTAAAAAAGACAGCTATCATTTTGCACCCTTTCCCAATCTGGAATCCTGTCATGTCTGCCATGGTCCGGATTCAAAATTGCGGGGAATATTGGCCATGGAGATGCAGGCTGAAAAGGTACTGCGAGACCAGGTAATTAATTCGGCAATAATCGGATTTAAGAATCTAATGCGGCTGCAAAAGGCTTCCTATGCCGGCGCTTATATTGATGAAATCCGCAGCCTGCCCTTTGTAGAAAATTTTCAGGTTTTTGATAATGGACATGTATCTGATTCCGGGTTTCAGGAATTATGGGTACCCAACCCGGATTATACAAGAATTTCCATGGATTCCACCGTTGCCAACCTGATTGCAAAGAATAATCTCAATAACATTGCTGAGCAGCAGCGGATGGAATATATTGAACAAATCACGAATATAGATCATCTCACCCAGATGGTCCCCATTATAAATGATGAAAAATGCCAGGCTTGCCACAAACCGCCTGATCAGGATTCTCCTCTCTATGAATCTCAGAAAGATAAGTGGAAAGTCCGTTCAGTGGTGAAGGTGTCCACCTCAATGAAGGATATTCAGGATGAAATTCAGAAAAACACACAGGCTTCTATTATTGCGGGATTGGTGACAATAATACTGGTAACTCTGCTTTTAAGAGCTTTTATGAGGGCCACGGTGCTTAAACCCCTTGATATCATCGGCGGGGTAGCAGATAAAATTGGAGAGGGGGACCTTTCCGTAATGGCAAAAGTCAAATCTCAGGATGAAATTGGAGTACTCGCCCAGCGGATTAATAAAATGATTAAAGGCTTGCAGGAACGAATGCACCTCACCAAGTTTGTTTCGGATGAAGCCCTGAGCGCAGTGGAAAAAGCGGATTTAAAAGGGTTGGCATTGGGAGGGGAACGGAAAGAAGCCACAGTGTTATTTTCAGATATCCGGGGATTTACATCCATGTCGGAAAAGATGGAACCGGAAGAGGTAGTAAACCTGCTCAACACCTATTTTGATAAACAGACTGAAGTCGTTCTAAATACCGGAGGAGATATTGACAAATTTGTGGGAGATGAACTCATGGCAGTCTTTAAGGGGGAGCAGATGGCAGATCAAGCGGTGGATTGCGCAGTGAAAATACAAGAGGAAGTTCAAAAACTCAATCAGAAATTGGGTAAGAATATTGGAATCGGAATTGGCATTAATACGGGCTCTATGGTTATGGGCGCTATGGGCAGCAAGGACCGCATGGATTTCACGGTTATTGGTGACAATGTAAATTTAGGCGCCCGTCTCTGTAGTGCTGCGGCTGCCGGAGAGGTAATTATTTCTGAGAGTACCAATAAATTATTGGAAGGGAAAAATTTTCAACTGACTAAATTAGACCCCATCAAGGTAAAAGGGAAGGAAAAGCCAATTCAGATTTATAAAGTTACTTAATGTGAAACAAGCTTATTTACCCGCCAACCACAATAGGAAAAAGCAATGGCGGGTCAGTTTATTTCTAATTTGTAGTGGCACAATGGCCACCAAAAACGGATAAACATTGTACCACTATATAAAAACGCTAAATCCACCCTTCACATTTAAGGCGTTTCATCAATTCCGGGTCACCAAAATAGAGGGCATTGCGCCCTCTTTGAGCCCATTCCACTTCCAGTTTGTCATTTAGAATCAGGATTGAAGGCAGGATTTGAGTATCATTTATGATTAAGTCTAATGATAGGGCAATCTTCAAATCCTGATCTACTATAAATGGAAATGGGAATTTGGTTAATTCCTTTGCTTTTTGAAGTTTGTCTATAGGTCCCGGCGCCAACACCAGAAAGGTTACATTACAAGCGCTTAACTTGTCAAAATTCTGCATGATGCGCAGAAGTTGGGTCTGACAGACAGGACAGTCCGGGGCTTTCATGGTAATGACGGCTACCGTTTTTTGTTCGGTGATCTCTTTGAGGTTGATGGTAGTGCCGTCTATATCAGTAATCATTTCAGGGAATCCACCAAACAGGTAAGTGATAAATACCATTACTAAAAATTGAACTTTCAAAATCAGCATTTTAATTCAATTTTCAATTCTTAATTCTTCTATCTTTAATATAGTTCACCCTGATTCCCCAAAAGCCACTGCAAGAACCACCAGTCCACCGCCTAAATAGCCCCACATCCCAAGAAATTCTGCGGCAAATACCATGGCAAACAAGGCTGCAAATACCGGTTCCAATGAAAAAATGATTGCTGTTTCACCGGGGTTTAGAATCTGTTGTGCCCAAATCATAATTAGTATTGCGATAAATGTAGCTGCAATTCCAGTTACCAATAAGGCAGAGATCAGGCGAGGCGACCAAATGGCAAATATGGGCTCAAATATGAGGCTATTAAAAAATGAGAATCCCACAACAACCCATGTCTGGACTAAAAAAAAGGGTAAAATCCGAACTTTCTTTTTAACATAGTAGCCCTGGAGAATAATATGAACTGCGAATCCCAGGGCACATCCAAAAGTAAGAATATCTCCCCAATTAATCATACCACCTCTGGGGTCAAGTAAAATATAAAGTCCAATTGTAGCCAGCACCACTGCAAACCAAACCTTCATTTTAACTTTCTGAATATTAAATAAATATAGAATTATAGGGACCATTAATACACTAACGCTTGTGATGAAGGCGGATTTACTGGCAGAGGTTTGTATTAGTCCAAAATTTTGAAAGGCATATCCACAAAAGAGACATAATCCACAGGTAAATCCACCTACGAGTTCTGTTTTTGTGAGAGTGAAGATAGATTTATTAACCACTGCCAAGGTGAGAATGCCCGCAATTGTAAACCGTAATGTTACAAAAGCAAAGGGACCGGCATCATTCAGGGCATCCTTCACCATTATAAAGGTTACTCCCCAGATCAAGGTTACGAAGACCAATAAAATCTGAGCCAATCGTTTTTTATTTTTCATCTTTAAATCCTATAAAGACAGTAGAGATTCCAAAGGTGAGATCATGGATTTCGGCGCGTTTAAAACCAGAGTATATAATTTTACGGCAGATATCATGACGGGAAGGAAAGAAATCCACAGATTCGGGCAAATAGCGGTAGGCATCCGAACGTGAAAAAAAGCTGGCAATTCGAGGAAGGATATGATGAAAATAAAGATGAAAAATAATATCAATAATTTTTGATTTGGGTTTGGAAAATTCCAAAATTCCCAATTTGCCCCCGGGTTTTAGTACACGGTAAAATTCGGAAAGTGCTGTTTCGTAATTCGAGATATTTCGAAATCCGTAAGATATGGTGAGACAGTCCACCGAATTATCATCAAGGGGTAAATTTTCAGCATCACCTTCAATAAAAGTAATATTATCCAGTTTTTTTCCCCGGGCTTTCCCCTGAGCAAGTTCGACCATTTTTGGGGATAGATCAATTCCGGTAATGGAAACTGAATGTTTTGTGAGAATTTGAAATCCTACATCTCCCGTACCACAAGCCACATCTAAAATAGTATTACCATCCTGAATTTCTATTTTTTTAATAAATTTCTTTCGCCAATAGATGTCAATTCCCAGACTGAGAAAATGATTAAGAAAATCGTAACTGGGGGAGATATCATCAAACATCTTCCGGACAAATTCCTTTTTTTCATCACCTGTATGAGTAAATTCTGGCATTTCTCTTTTAAACTCCTCCTATTGGACAGCGAAATTTACATCAAGATAGTATTTTATACTTCCAATCCTTTTGAAACCTGTAAATTTTCACATGGTAGAATTGACCAAAGAAAAAAACTTGGAACAGGGAATATTAAAATCCCTGGAAAAAGCGGCTGCAAATGGCGAGTCTATTCTTTTCTCATTTTCATTTCGCTTTGAGGTTCGGGACTTACTCCCAATTCTCACCCACCCTTCGGATAAAAATACCACCCGCTTTTATTGGGAACAACCTTCCCAAGGATTTTCATTTGCAGGATTGGGTTCCATTTTAGAATTTCAATCAACCGATGTAGAAAATTCAGAGGAGATAAATAACCAAATTAAGAATACCATGGAAATGGGAATATCTGTCACGGATAACTCCCTCATAGGTCCCCGTATCATTGGAGGTTTTGCTTTTAATAATTATAGGGGAGATGATGATACGTGGAAAAACTTTCCCAGAAAACATTTTTTATTACCGGAATGTCTGGGCACATCAACAGATGATGGGACCTGGCTCACCATATCCCGGATGGTACAGCCAAACGAAAAATTGAATACCATAATTAATGAATTTACACGGACAATAATCTTTTACGAAAACCGCCTTCCAGTTACACTACCCCCCATTTCCCGGGTGGCAGTGGATAAATTCCGAGATGTACCCAATAGATCAACCTATGATAATACCATATTTTCTGTATTGGAAAATATTAAACCCGGTCAATTAGAAAAAGTAGTAATTTCCCGCTCTCACCATGTAAAAGTCGGGAAGGATTTCAGTGTGATTTCTGCCATGCAGGTGTTGCGTAATGCCTATTCCAATTGTACCAGCTTCTTTTTCTCACTGCCGGGGAAGGGTACATTTTTTGGCTGTACTCCAGAGCGGTTAATTAGGTTAAAAAATGGATACGTTCAAACTGAAGCCTTGGCTGGTACCATTGCCCGGGGGAATAATATGGAGGAAGACCGTATTCTTGGAGAAATATTGCTTGATAGCCATAAGGAAAGAGAAGAACATAATTTAGTCATGGAGCAGATAATTCGAAAGTTGGAACCAATCATTCCTAATATTCAATTTCCGAAGTCACCACAAATTTTAAAATTGAAAAATGTTCAGCATCTGCAAACACCCATTTCTGGTGAGTTGGAAAATGGGGAACAGGTATTGGATTTAGTTGAGAGACTGCATCCCACCTCAGCCGTCGCCGGAACACCTACTGATCAGGCAATGCAGGTAATTGGGAAAATGGAAGCTCATGATCGGGGTTGGTATTCAGGTCCAATTGGCTGGATAAATGATAAAGGAGATGGCGAATTTTATGTTGCTCTACGTTCCGCTCTTGTAAAGGATGAGGAGGCTCACGTGTTTGCTGGTGGAGGTATTGTATCAGAATCCCATCCAGATACTGAATGGGAAGAGACCGAATTGAAATTGCAGCCGATTATTTCGGCGCTATCTGGTGGACAAATCTGAGAGATTTTGGAAATTGGTGGATTGCGGAATGATTGAACTTAGTGAAAGGGTTAAAACCCCTTAGATAGATTTATTTTCATCCCCCATCCTGAAGGATGGGGCAATTGAATCATTTGACATATTCAGTATTATTGTATAGAAAAAAATAGCCCCGGTATTTATGCCGGGGTATGGAATTATAAATGGGATTTATCCCAATAAAACAATTATAAATCAAAATCAAAATATCCAATGGTCGATTTTCACGGCTTCTTACCTCCACCACTTGGGTGTACGTCACGCATGTATTTCACCCGGAGCCAGAAATTCTCCCCTTACGTTCGCCGTTACTGAGCATTCCAATATAAAATGTATCAGTCATGTGGATGAAAGATCTTCAGCATTTTTTGCTTTAGGATTGGCAAAGTCCACCCAAAAGCCGGTGATACTTATATCTACTTCTGGTACAGCCCCTGCTAATTTCTATCCAGCAGTTATAGAGGCCAGTCTCAGCCGTGTGCCGCTTATAATTCTTTCAGCTGACAGGCCAGCCTATCTGATTGGTACAGGCGCCAATCAAACCATCAATCAACAAAATTTATATGGAAGCCATGTACGCTATTTTACTGATGTGGGGCTTCCCAAAAATAATAATGAATCATTAAAGAAACATTTATTCACAGCCTTTCAACATTCTTTCGGTTTGAAATTTGAAGAACCTCCAGGTCCGGTTCATTTGAATTATCCTTTTGATGAACCATTATTACCTGAAAATGTAAGTGGGATAAATCCTCATTCATTTAACTTTGAAAATATTGAAAAACCAAATGTAAAATTTCCCATTCCAATTCTCACTGAAGCAAAAACCCCCCTCATTATTGTTGGTCCCATGGAAGGGAATTGTCATCAAAAAGAGATGATACAATTAGCAGAAAGAATTCAGGCGCCAATTTTAGCCGACCCTCTTTCTCAACTTCGCTATGGAAGTAATAGCAAAATGGTTTTGGCTAATTATGATTATTTCTTGAGATGTAAAAAAATAAACCCTGACTTAATTATCCGGTTTGGCCGAAAACCAACTTCAAAAGTATTGAATCAGTTATTAGATAAATGGAAGGGCAAAACCATTTTGATTGATGCATGGAGACAGTTCAATGATGATTGTCCCCAATTTATTCAATCCACAATCGGTGGGTATTGCCAATATCAAATTGAGAACTGTGGTTGGGAAGGTGACCCAAGTTGGCAAAATCAATTGTTAGCATGGGAAAAACAGGTATCTGATATTATTCTGCATGAATCAGTTTTTTCCGAAGGGACAATTGCCAAATGTTGTGTAGAATCCATTAAAAATGATGGACAGTTATTTATAGGCAATTCAATGCCCATTCGAGATGTGGATATGTTTACTTTAGCTTCTTTAAAAAAAATAGATACCTACAGTAATCGTGGGGCAAGTGGAATTGATGGTGTAATTTCATCTGCTCTAGGTATGAGTCATAATTTGGTAAACAAAAATTCACTTTTATTAATTGGCGATGTGAGTTTTTATCATGATATGAACGGATTATTGGCATCAAGATATGGAGCAAATTTGACCATTGTAATTATAAATAATAGTGGAGGAGGTATTTTTTCGTTTCTACCCATTGCTGAAAGTGGATTAGAAAATTTCCAACAATATTGGACTACAGATACGGAATTACAAATTAATAAGGTGGCTGAGCTGTATAATTGTAAATATTATTTTGCTGAGAACTTAAAAGAATTAGATAACTCTATTCAGGAAAGTTTCAAAAATAAAGGTGTACAAATTATTGAGGTAAAAACAGATATTGATGAGAATATATTAGCACACAATGGTTTGTTAGAAAAAGTGGAGATTGTCCTATCGGGCAATTAGACCTTATATAGAGATTCACCTTCCGAATGGGCGATGATGGATGCCCCAATACTATCACTGAAAATATTCACCATGGTACGCATCATATCCAGAGGACGGTCAACAGCCAGCATGGTGCCAATAATAATTGCCACATCAGCATCCTGAAAACCTACAGCCTGAGTTACAATGAAAATCATTACAAGGCCAGCACTGGGGATTCCTGCAGCGCCAATGGATGCGAGTAATGCCGTGATCACTATGGTGAGTTGATTTGAAAATGATAAATCAAATCCTAAAACTTGACTGATAAATAATACGCCAGCACATTCATAGAGGGCTGTGCCATCCATATTAATAGTAGCTCCCATAGGTAATACAAAAGAGGATACTTTGTTGGAAACCCCTGCATTTTTTTCAACACAGCGCATGGTTACTGGGAGGGTAGCATTAGAAGAACTGGTGGAAAATGCAGTTGCTAAAGCCGAAGCCATAGCCGAAAAATGCCTACGTGGATTTATGCCTGTGAAAACGTAAAATAGAAGAGGAAGTACAATAAAAAAATGAATAGATAATCCACCGGCAATGGTGAGCATATATTTTCCAACAGCTGCAAACAAACCAAAACCAGATGTTGCAACCGCTTTTGTAATGAGTCCTAATACACCTAATGGAGCAAATTTGATGACAATCTGGGTAATATTCATCATCACTTCAAATGCAGAATTAAAGAAGTTCCGTAAAAATTCAGAATGTTTGGAATCAATCCGTGTTAAGCCCACTCCCAGGAAAATGGCAAAGAAGATAATACCCAGCATATCTCCTGATGCAGCTGCGTTAAATGGATTTAAAGGTATCATCCGGATCAAAATATCTGCAGGAGAACCGGGGGTTTGCAGTTTGGAATGGTCAAATGATTCCTGCAGACCCAGGTTTACTCCATTGCCAGGCTGAATCAAATTGGTAAGTGTCAGTCCGATAATAATGGCAAAGAGGCTGGTGGTAAGGTAATAAAGAAAAGTTTTAGTACCAATTCTTCCCAGACTTTTTCCACCACCAATACCAGAGACCCCAGTGACAATAGATGTAAAAATAAGGGGTACAATCACCATTTTTAGTAACCTGACAAAAATTACTCCCAGTGAGGTGATGAGAGAATAAATGGTTCCCTCAGGGTTACCGTTAAATATATCTTGAAAAATGACTCCAATTCCAATTCCCAGTACCATGGCAATCAGAATTTGCCAATGCAGTTTCAGCTTTTGCATAAAAATCCTTTAATTAATTGGGGTAGAAGTTAAGGCAGGTTGAATTTATGAGAGGAATAAAAAAGCCCGGAAAGAGGTCCGGGCTTTTTTGTCATTAATTGGTAAACTCCGGAGGAGGAAAAGTTCACCAAGTGAAATTACTTATTAATTAATGTGCTTACCAGTTATATGTGATTGTCCAACCCGCACCTAAAGCATCAATATTGCGTCCAGTTACTTACTTAACAGGGTCATTTAACATTGCACCATAAGAATTTAAATTCATATCTAAATCAAATGATCCATAATTAAATCCAAGACCCATAACAACAGCACCACCATCATTGGTACCACCGCCAAAATCATGAGATTTATTGTAGCCTACACGGAGTGTTGCCCAATCAGTCATAGCAGATTCAACAGCAAAATTCCAGACAAGATTCATAACTGCGTCGTCATCTCCATATGCACCATATTCAAATCCTAAGGCGAATAGACCGCTAGTACCGCTTTCATATGATTTATTGGAATAGCAATGGACACCAAAATTCATATCTGCCACAGTGCCAGCATCTTTATCTTCTGGTGTTGTGTCAAAACCAATCAATATTGTATCCCATAACCAAATATCCTGAGCCCGTCTAAATTCCCATATTTCTTGTGCACGTCGAAGATTTATACCAATGGTTCCACTGTCATCATATCTGAAGCCAAAATCCATTTCTGCAAGAGGCATACCAAATCCAATGGAATATGAAGTTGCAGCATCGGCAGCTGTTACGGCATCACCACATGCTGCGTTCATGTCATCACCACAATTGCCCGAATCAACTACGCCAGTAACTTCAGGTGACATACCCAATCCAAAAGTCACGCCCATATTGCCATTACCCCACATCATATTCACCACATCATCGTTACCCATTCCACCGGAAAAGCCCCAAGTAGTACCATCAGCATTCCAGACTGAAGTAAAGTCAGTCCCATCAGTCCATGCTGCGTTATGATTATTTACTGATGCAGGAAAAGTACCTATATTTGCGTAATCATCTGCCCAAAAGCCAGCACCGCCCAAGCCAGCT
>SCKP01000048.1 GCA_004124405.1 Fidelibacterota bacterium
AAATGCTGATGGGATCTGGGACGAGGGTGAAACTTATACAGATCTTGGCAATGGAGAATGGAATGAAGGTGAACCTTATACAGATCTTGGCAACGGAGAGTGGAATGAAGGAGAGGTATTTATTGATATTAAAAAGCCTGAATACCATCGAGTCTTAAATTGGTCAACCACAGCAGAGCTTGATGACAATTTTACAAATTATATTCTATATCGAGTTGCAAATAATGATGCAGACGACCTCATTAATTCTGAAAATTGTGGCTGCGAAATTGCAACTCTAACAAAAGCTAACACCAGTTTTATCGATTCAACCGATTTAATGGTTTTAGATGAATGGGGGACTTATGCCTACTTTTATCAGATTCGCGTAATTTCAGGAAGTGATGGTCGAAATAGCTATATTTATAATTATACTGATTTCACATCCCTCTCAAAAGTTTCTTTGGTTGGTGCAAATGTGAGTAAAATTTATAACAAATTTATTCAGATTACATGGGATGTTGTACCAATTACCACCTATTTCTACCAATATGAAATCTGGCGAAAATCAGAAGAAAATTCTAACGATATACAGCGATTGGTAATCATTATTGATCCGGAACAGGACAAGTTTATGGATAGGAATGTGGGTACTGGTACAACATATAATTATTCTGTAGCAGTGGTGGATATAAATGGAAATAGGGTATTCAGTGATTTTGTTTCCGGGTGGTCATTGCCATGAGACTGTTTAAATTATTGCCGATTCTACTTTTATTTTCCTGTATTGATCTAATGATTCAGGAAGAAAAAATTAATAGTTTGTATTTTAAGGGTGGCAGTTGGATTGAGTTTGGCCAACTCGATAGTATGAAATTAGAATCAAATGATTTTACTCTCCAATTTTGGGTATCTGGCGGGGAAGTGGATACCAATGAAGCACCAGCTATTTTTTCAATAATTGATTCCACCGATGAAATCACTCTAGCCGTATTGAGAGACGCAAATCAGGAGAATAGCATCACAACTATCATTAATTCAACAGTTAGAAAGGAAGAGTATAGCTGGCTGGATTGGTCCGACCCTGATAATTTTTATCTTATTTCACTCCTATTTTCTGATTCTAAAGGATTAAAAATTTATATAAATGATTCCAATATAATTAATAGTGAAAGCTTAATTGATGTTGGGGGAAATAAGTTAAATGTTGGAGCCATTGTAAATAAGGATCGGACCATTCTGGAAAATTTCTGGTATGGATATATTGATGAAGTCCGTCTTTGGAATACCCTGCTGGCTGATAGTACTATATTATTTCAATATGCCCATCCGGAAAAATTGGGAGATTACTACCGATATTCATATTACGATTCTCTCATAGGATTATGGCGCTTTAATTGGGACAAACCTCTTTATACTATTGAAGATGAATCAGATTTTAATAATGACGGTATTATTTATACTTTAAAGGGATATTCAGTAGAATTATCAGAAAAAGGGGCTCAATGATTAATGCTGTTTACCTTAATCAACCATAAATTAACACAAATAATAAAACTTATTTTATTTTATACCTGCCATCATTAGTTTGAGATGTTTTCCTTTTCACTCTAATACTCCATTCATCCAAAATTCCAACTTTTATGCCGTTTTAAAAATGTTTCCATTTTCTACTCAAATTTCATCATAATCAGCGTAAATTTCAGTCTTTTCTATAGTCAAAAAAACAAGATTAGCCATAAATCTGTGCTAGATGGGGAGTTAGCGGTTCCCTGTATCCTGAAACCCGCTTTATGCAGGATTGAATGCCGGTAGGAGGGTTTTGCTGAATTTGAAATGGTTTATAAGTGGTGTTGATGTTTTCAGCTTTACGCAATAGACTTGTTTTTAATCCCGTCAGATCCGGAAGGAAGCAGCGGTAGAAATAATGTTTATGTGCCGTAAATTTCTGAAACTGAGCTGGCTGTAAAACAGGTCTTATAAACAGAAAACACAACTACCGGTGCACAGTTTCAAATACAAAATTATAATATGAGTTATCAGGTATTATCACTAAAATTACGACCTCAACGATTTGATGAAGTTGTTGGTCAAATGCACGTAACCCGTACATTACAAAATGCCATTGGGTTAGATCGAGTTGCACATGGCTATATTTTCTCCGGTCCTAGAGGTGTGGGAAAAACAACCACAGCCCGCATACTTGCGAAAGTTCTCAATTGTAAAAATCCACATGAAAATAACCCCTGCGGAACCTGTGTAAACTGTACTGAGATCACTCAAGGCAGCAGTCTGGATGTACAGGAATTAGACGGAGCATCTAACCGTGGAATTGATGAAATCAGAGATTTACGGGAAGCCGTAAAATATCCTCCAAACAGCGGTAAATACCGCATTTATATCATTGATGAAGTTCACATGCTTACCGGTCCTGCATTCAATGCATTATTAAAAACATTAGAAGAACCTCCTCCCCATGTAATCTTTATTATGGCAACTACAGATGCCCATAAAGTTCCGGCTACTATTTTATCCCGAACCCAACGATTTGATTTTAAGCAGATTTCCATAAATGATATTTCTGATTATCTGACACAAATATTAGAGTCAGAAAATATTAAATATGATCCAGATGGCATTCGCCTCATCGCACAAAAAGCCGATGGAAGTTTACGGGATTCACTCAGTCTTTTAGATCAGATAATGGCCTATGCAAGCGACGCCCTAGATGTAGAAACAATCCGTGATGTTTTGGGAATTATTAAGGAAAATGTTTTTCTAAATATTATTCAAACAATTGAAAAAAGAGATCATAAAGCAGTAATCCATCAGTTGAGTCAATTTATTGATGCAGGATTTGCAATCTCAGATTTTATAAGCGGATTTAACGAATTTTTACGAAACTGTATGATTCATAAAACAGGGGAATCCGCTAAATTGAATCTCTCAGAAAACAGCCTGAGTTGGCTCCAGACAGACTGCCGGTTTTCTACTGCAGATTTTCTTCGAATGCTCGATTTATCTCTGCAATTCGAATCAAAATTAAGATTTCTTCAACAGCCGCAAATCTCATTAGAAGCTCTATTCATCAAATTGTCAATGATGGATGCCAGTGTTGATATTGCAAGTATTCTATCAGGAGAAGTACCGAACACTGGTTCTGTAAAAAAGCCTGAACTCCAAAAATCATCCATCACTGAGAAACCTACTTCACCCCCTATTCAGTCTGAACCCATGGAATCACCCCGGCTAAAAGAAAAACATTCCGTAGCTGAAAAGCCTGATACACCACCAACACTACCGGCAGTTTCGGAGCCTGACTCTCAACAGGATAGAAATTTAACAGTTGACGATTTTAGAAATTCCTGGAATGAAATTATTGAGGGGCTTGAAGAAAAAAATTCCAAAATTGCTCATTTTCTTGAGGGGGCAATATTGTCCAGTTTTGATGGAAAACAATTATTAATTGAGCTGATTAATGGACATAGATTCCAATTGAAAACACTGGAGAAAGATGCTGAGCAAATTATATCTGTAATAAATGATAAATTAAATCAGAAAATTAGAATTAAATTTCATATTCAGGAAAATAACGAAGAGAAATCAGAAAAACGGAAGCTGGAAAGTGCGGAACATCCCTTATTTATGAAGGTTTTAGAAACATTTGAAGGTGAAATTATAAGATAGGAGAACACAATGCTACCAAAAGGCGGAATAAATAAAATGATTAAAAAGGCTCAGGAAATGCAGAGCCAAATGGAAAAAGCACAGGCAGAACTTAATTCAATTGAGATTGAAGGGCAGTCTGGGGGTGGAATGGTAACTGTTACGGTAAACGGTCATAAGGAACTTGTATCCTTAAATATTGATCCTGAAATTTTAACTGAAGATAAAGAAATGATCGAAGATTTGATTCTCGCAGCAGTAAATCAAGGTCTGCAAAATGCTGGAAAAGTCGCCGAGGAAAAGATGAATTCCATTACCGGCGGTTTATTGGGCAAAATAAAATTTCCTGGAATGTAGTGGACGGATTACCTCCAACACTAGAAAAGGTTATTGAGGGTTTTTCTAAATTCCCGGGAATTGGAAAAAAAACTGCCCATCGCTTAGGATTACATGTTTTAAAAACCCACACCAAAGAAATTGAAGATTTTGCCCAAGCCCTGGTGAATGTAAAAAGTAAAATTAAAAACTGTAATACTTGCCATAATATTGCCGAGGATGAACTCTGTGAAATCTGTTCTGATAAAAAAAGAGACAATTCAATTATATGTATTTGTGAAGAACCGTCCGATATCTATCTTATAGAAAAAACGGGCTTCAGGGGTGTATATCATGTGTTGGGTGGGCTGTTATCTCCTTTGGACGGGATCGGTCCCGATGATTTACAAATTGATTCTCTTATGGAACGTGTCAAATCTGCAACAGAACTCATCGTTGCAACCGATGCCAGTATTGAGGGGGAAGCAACGATTTTGTATATTTCTAAATTATTAAATTCACACCCTGTTAAAATCACACGCTTAGCCCGGGGATTGCCAGTGGGGGGACATTTAGAATATGTAGATGAAGCTACCCTCACACGATCAATAAATGAAAGGGTTGATCTGCATTCAGAAGTATGAAATACAAATGGATTCCTAATTTTCTCACCTCTACACGAATCCTGTTGGTACCGGTGTTTCTGTATTTTTTATTTTCAGATTTCAGTCATGGAAAATTACTGGCGCTCATTGTTTTTATCACTGCCTCAATTACCGATGCCTATGATGGTATAATTGCCCGAAAATATAATATTGAATCACAGTTCGGAGTTTATTTTGATCCATTGGCAGATAAATTATTGGTGCTATCCGCATTATATGGATTTATGTTTCTCCCGGTTTTGACCACCACGGTGAAACTATGGATGATTATCTTAATTTCATTTCGGGAGATTCTTGTAACTCTTTTGCGTACACTCATGCAATACAAAGGTGTCACCATGATCACCAGTAAAGTTGGTAAACTGAAAACATTTCTCCAAATTGTCACTATTAGTTTTATTCTAGTTTTCCTAAATCTCATATCTTATAAAATAGATATTCCAGAAATTCTTTTAAAAGACTCGCTTTTCTACCTTATGGTGATCACTACTTTAATTACATTTTATACTGGTGTTCACTATGTGTATTACAATTATAAAACCTTAGAAAATTTATTTTTTAAAAAATGACCCTTTGGCGATTTGCAGCCACCTTTTTTTACCTTGGCAAACTTCCCATTGCACCGGGGACATGGGGGAGTTTGGGGGCATTAATTTTATGGCTGTTTCTCCCTGTAACTACCTCCGTTCATCTTTCAGTGATTTTAATACTCTTTCTGCTGGGCTTGTTTTCTTCTAACATAGTTGCAAAATATATGCAGGTTCATGACCCCTCCGAAGTGGTAATTGATGAAGCCGTGGGTATGGGAATTTCACTTTTTATGCTGCCTCATAATTTTGGTCTTTACCTTATCGCCTTTATTCTTTTCCGGTTTTTTGATATTTTAAAACCATCTTTTATTTATCAAGTCCAAAACCTTCCTGGTGGATGGGGAATTATGCTGGATGATGTTTTAGCCGGTTTATTTACTTTGGTAATCGTCTCCGGTATCAGTACCCTTTTGTGAACGCGGTTGTGCTAACCATAGGCGATGAACTCCTTCAGGGTTTCACCGTAGATACAAATTCTTCCTGGCTGGGTACAACCCTGCTTCCTTACAATATCAGAATAACAAAAAAAATTACCCTAGGGGATAATCTCAATGATCTCATTTCTGAAACACAAAATATTTTGGACGATAAATATGATTTTCTATTTGTCACGGGCGGATTAGGACCCACTCATGATGATATAACCAAAGAGGCTTTTCGTCAGATCCTGGATGATGAAATTATTTTTGATGAAAGTTATTATTTAAAACTAAAACAATATTTTGATCAACGATCAATTAAAATGCCCGAAAGTAACCGCAGCCAGGCAATGCTCCTTAAAACAGCTGATGTTATTCCCAATGATAACGGTACAGCACTTGGCATGCACTTTTTAATTAAAGGCACACATACATTTATCATGCCGGGGGTTCCAGGAGAAATGCGGAGTATGATAAATAAATATATCATTCCAAATTATATTAAAAAGGCTCCAATAGAAAATTTCATAACTATAAAAACGGCTGGTATTATGGAAAGCCGTTTGGCAGAAAAAGTGAATGATTTAATGGAAAAATATTCACATTCATTTCGATTTGCATTTTTACCTCATTATTCAGGTGTATCATTCAGAATAAATAAGTTGAATGAAAATGAGAATCTACCAAAGGTAAAGGATGAATTCTTTAAGGCCATGCTGCCCTATGCTTATGGAATTAATGACGACACTTTAGAAGAAATTCTCGGAATCAAATTAATAGAAAATAACTTCACCATCGCTACAGCTGAATCCTGTACTGGTGGATTAATTGGCAAGCGTTTAACAGATACTGCCGGAAGTTCGGAATATTTCTTAGGAAGCGTTACTGCATATAGCAATCAATTGAAAACCTCTCTGTTAAATGTATCCAATGATACTATTAATATTCATGGATCTGTAAGCGAAGATACTGCCCTGGAAATGGCAAAAGGAATTAGAGCTAAAACCGGGGCTGACATTGGCATCAGTACCACCGGCATTTCAGGGCCAAGTGGAGGGACAAAAACAAAACCTGTTGGTTTGGTTTATATTGGAGTAGTAACGCCAGAAAAATCAATGGTGAAAAAATATAATTTTAATTATGGTAGAAATATCCATCGGGAAATGACCACCACCGCCGCTTTAAATATTACACGATTGGCAATTGAACAAAATTAATGAAAAACGTGTTTTTATTGGCATCCCAATTGGTGCCACCATCAAGCCCCTCCTAGCTGTTTTAAAATCAAAATTTCCCAAGAATTCTGAAAAAATAAAATGGATTCCATCAGAAAATATTCATTTAACACTGAGATTTGTGGGGAATATATCAGTTGAGAATATTACAGGTTTTATTCAATCATTAAAGACTGAGATTATACAAAACAAATTTGAAATGGTCATTGAATCTTCTGGAGTTTTCCCTTCTTCCCATTCTCCAAGAGTGCTATGGCTGGGAATAAAAAGGGGTGCGGAAGAATTACTTTCATTGCACACACAAATTGAAACATCTCTCGGAAAAATAACAACTAAAAACCCTGAATTGACATTCACCCCTCATATTACAATTGCAAAAATTCCACAGAAATTTGTTGAAATTGATATTTTACCATTTTTGAACACCGTATATTCCCCGATAGAATTAGAGGTTAATTCTATTTGTTTGTTTGAAAGTCAATTGTTCCAAGGGGGGGCAAAATATAGAATACTAAACGAGTTCCCGTTAAATTGATAAAGAAAGGAAAATTCCAATGGAAGTTCAAGAGAAAGAAAAAACATTAGACTTAGCAATCTCGCAAATTCAAAAGCAATTTGGTCAGGGATCTATTATGCGAATGGGTGAAGAATCCATCGTAAAAATTGAGTGTATTTCCACTGGATCTATATCACTAAATGCAGCATTAGGGATAGGAGGCATCCCCAGGGGAAGAATTACAGAAATATATGGTCCAGAGTCTTCTGGAAAAACAACTCTCACCCTACACATTATAGCCGAAGCTCAAAAAACGGGTGGTTTTGCCGCATTCATTGATGCTGAACATGCAATGGATCCTGAATATGCTAAAAAATTGGGCGTTGACACCAATAATTTGTTGGTTTCTCAACCGGACACTGGTGAGCAGGCATTGGATATTACCGAAACTCTTGTCAGAAGTGGAGCCTTAGATGTGATTGTCATTGACTCAGTTGCGGCATTGGTTCCAAAGGCCGAATTAGATGGTGATATGGGTGATATTCATGTGGGACTTCAGGCTAGGCTCATGTCTCAAGCCCTACGAAAACTAACTGGGAGCGTTTCAAAATCCAGAACATCGGTCATTTTTATTAATCAAATCCGTTATAAAATTGGCGTGATGTTTGGTAGTCCGGAAACCACAACTGGTGGAAATGCGTTGAAATTTTATGCCTCCATACGATTAGATATCCGGCGGATTGGGCAGATAAAAGAAGGCGATCAAGTGGTTGGAAACCGTACTCGGGTTAAAGTGGTAAAAAATAAAGTGGCTCCTCCATTTAAAAGTACTGAATTCGATATAATGTATGGAGAAGGAATTTCTTATGAAGGAGATTTACTCGATCTTGCTGTCCAGGCAGATATTGTAGATAAAATGGGTGCCTGGTATTCATACAATAAAGAAAAAATTGGGCAGGGAAGAGAAAATGCAAAACGGTATTTACAGGATAATGAGAATGTTCGTAATGAAATTGAAACAGGTGTAAAGGCATTCTTGGGTATGAGCGTGGAAGAATAATTGGAATTGCTAATTAATTCACCTTTAACCCGAAAAAATTAACACTTATTAAAATCTAACTTTCATCGAAGAGCTGTCCTGTTGTAAATTACAACCTATCCTTTGGCGGAGGAAATAATCATTATTGGAGAAAAGTATGAAAAAACTAGTATTTTTTAGTCTGTTTGTCACCTTGACTTTTGCTCAGCAAACTACTTCTTACAGCTGGGAAGATGGGACTGGCACAATTTTAGGTAGTTACGGTGGTTTATCTAATCCTGCAAATGTAGGAACAACATCTGGCATCTCACCCTATGATGGTTCACGAATGTTAACGGTTTCTGAATCTCCCATAGATGGAACTCCTCAGGCATTTATCGCATGGGTGACTGATCTATCTGCAGGTCAAGATATAACGGCTTGTTTTTATGGCTATGATAATACGCCCAGTTCAGCGCCCTCCCTTCGAGTGTGGGGTAGCTGGTCAACAAATAATGACATAACTTCTTATCAAGGTTCTGCTGATGGGAATACAGATTATACTGATGGTTCTGGTTGGGGACAGGTATGTCATACTTTTTCAACAAACCAGGAAAATTGGGGATCTGGTGAAGCGTTAGTTGTTCAAGCAAGGCTTTATAGTAGCGCATCTGGACCTGATCCAACAGTATACTATATTGATATGGTAGAGATAACAGCACCTAATAGTGCTACCGTAAATTATCCTGGAACATCTGCAGGTTGTACATATTCTGCGGCATGCACCTATAATCCCTTTGCCTCTGAAGATGATGGCAGCTGCGTTTACCCGGAAGGATCTATATCCATCTATGATATCCAGTATACCTCAGATCAAGGTACTTATTGTTATGAATCACCTCATGATCAAGAATGTTGGACTACATCTGGAACTGTAACAGCAAAAAATCCTCTTTATCCTAATTTTTATATTCAAGATGGTAGTTCCGATTATTCTGGTATTTATGTTCACGGATATTCAGCTACACCACCTAGTTTAGGAGAGAATATTACAATTACTGCTACTGTAAATGAATACTACAGTTTAACTCAATTAATTGATGCTGCCTCATATTCTGTTAATTCTTCTGGAAATTCCACAGATCCCCTAAATATTAATACAGGCGATTTAACTGGATGTATGGAATCAGGTGAAGAAGTTGAAAGTATGCTGGTACGTATTAACAATGTTGTAGTAACAACGCCAAGTAATGAATATGGTGAATGGTATGTTGATGATGGCTCTGGACCGGTTATGATCAATGATAAGTTATTTGATGGTGAGTGGCTGGATCCAGCTTCAAGTCAAGAATTTGCAGGTATTATTGGTGTGGTAGATTATGCCTATAGTGAATTTAGTATTTTACCCAGAACCATGAGTGATTTTAATCTCTGTTCAACTTGCCCCGTAGCAGATGCAGGTGACAACCAGGGCGTTTCTCCCGGGGTAACGGTAACCTTAGATGGTTCTTCCAGTTATGACCCCGATGGCAGTATCATTGCTTATGAATGGACCCAGCTAAGTGGAACCGCTGTAACGCTTTCCGATGAAGAGGCAGCAATTACCACCTTTACATCTCCAAATTCAAATGGAAGCCTAACTTTTAAATTATCAGTTTTTGATAATGATTTTAACGAAGCCACTGATGAAATTGTAATTACTATTTCAAGCCCAATTACCATTCAGGATATACAATATACCACCGTGCAGGGGACATATTGTTATGAAACTCCCATGGCTGGTGAAACTGTCATTACATCAGGGGTGGTAACAGCTGTAAAACCGGGTGATTATCCTAATTTCTTTTTAACGCAACCGGGAGCAAATAGCTGGGGTGGAATTTATGTATATGATACATCTGTAAATCCTCAGGTTGGTGATGAGCTCATACTCTCTGCCACCGTTAATGAATATTATAGTTTTACACAGCTCATAGATGTTACTTCATCCTCAACTGTTTCAAGTGGAAATTCTGTAAACCCTCTTTCAATTTTTACTGGTGATTTGGGAATAGCATGTTCTTTTGAAGGAGAAGGATATGAAAGCATGTTGGTTAAAGTCAGCAATATCACCATTGAAGGAATAGATGAATTTGGGAATTGGGTAATCAATGATGGTTCCGGGCAAGCAATGGTTGATGATTACTTTTTTGATGGTGATTGGCCAAGCGTTTCTATTGGTGATGACTATGGATCAATTACAGGTGTGGTTGAATACAGTTATAGTGAATTTAAAATATTGCCTAGAAACGCAGATGATATTAGTGAAGAGGGTGGTTGCATTTTGGGAGACCTTAATGGAGATGGGGGGTGGAATGTACTGGATATTGTTACCCTTGCCAACTGTATCCTGGCTGATAACTGCGCTGATCTTCCTTTAGGGTGTGCCGGCGATCTAAATGGCGATGGAGGGTGGAATGTGCTTGACATTGTAACCTTAGCTAACTGCGTATTAGCAAGTAACTGCGGCGGTAGAGTAGATGATGCCAGTGAAGCAGCTCTCATTAAGAAAGATAATATAGTATCAATAGAAGCCAATGGTTTTATTGGTGGTGTTCAGATGACACTCAGCCATGGTTCTGACTTCACTTTAAAAATGACAGACAGAGCTTTGTTTGCAGATTACCTTACTACCGGTAATACAACTCGCCTTTTGGTTATTACTCCAGAAACTAAAAAGCTATTCAGTTTTAAAGGTGATTTTGAAATAACTGAATTAATAGTGGCCAATAGTCAGTATGAAATATCAACCTCAATGCCAACAATTTTCA
>SCKP01000049.1 GCA_004124405.1 Fidelibacterota bacterium
CTGATACTGCTTCCGATGCTAATGTTAAACACATTGGTTGTTCAGATAATCAATTATTTATCAATGCAAATCTAACACCTTCCAATTATAGCATCAATACTATTTTCCCAAATCCATTTAATCCCCTGACCCATATAAAATATGAACTTTCATATTCTGCGGAAATTCAATTTAATATTTATAATATAAAAGGGGAGATTATTGATGTAATTAATATTGGTTTTCAAACACCGGGAAATTATATTTCTAGATGGAATGGTGTAGAATTCCCATCTGGTATTTATTTTATTAAATTTAGAAATCAGTCTGTAAATCAGGCACAAAAATTAATTTTATTAAAGTGATTACTGTTACATAATGTTAATTATTCTAATAATAATTTTCACCCAATAATCAATTAAATTATGGGCAGTTAGGAAAAAGATGAAGAATATAAATTTATTAAAAGTGGTAATAATTGCGTTTACTCTCAATTATGTTTTTACACAAGACTGTGAAGATGGTTTTACTTATTTTGATTCTGGTAACATACCAAGCAATGTAAATGTTTTAGATGGAAGTAATTGTTTTGCAAATAGTGATATTGATGTTCTTAATGATCTGATTTCATTAAATACTTTAGATTATTCATCTCCATTAGAGGTTGGTGTACAGACTTGGTTGGGAAATCAGTTATATATTTGGGTAGCTACCTTTACTCAAAATGGAGTGAATGGAGTGAATCAACAACTGACTCAATTACCCGATAACATTGGACAATTAGCCAATTTAAAACAATTGTATCTCGAATGGAATAACCTCACGAGTTTCCCTTCCAGTTTTTCTCAGCTATCTAATTTAGAAAATTTAGCTATTTCGAACAATTGGTTAACCGCATTGCCCAATGATTTTGGCGATCTCTTTGAATTATCCTTTTTAGACCTTGGCTATAATCAAATTGCTGAAATCCCCGAATCAATTGGGAACCTGCAAAATATTGAATACTTATGGCTATTCAACAATCAACTCTCGTCTGTACCAGAAACAATTTGTGATTTACCATTAACTTGGAGTGGAACAGATTTTAATAATTACCCCTATTTTGCCATTGGAGGCAATCAAATCTGTGATATAGAGGCAACCCCAGATTGTGTAGCTACCAGTGGTAATTTTAATATCAGTTTAGATCAGTTTTATTACTCTTTCTTAATTGAAGCACCGCAAGATTGCGAAGAAGAATGTCCAGAGTTAGGCGACCTCAATGGAGATGGGGGTTGGAATGTTTTGGATATTGTTACCCTTGCTAACTGTGTACTTGCAGGCAATTGTAGTGAACTTGAAAATGGATGCGCTGGGGATTTAAATGGTGATGGAGGGTATAATGTTTTAGATATTGTCACCCTTGCTAATTGTGTTCTAGCCGGCAATTGTGGTACCTAAAATACTTTTCTTAATAATAATAGTTTAATCCAACTAAAATACGGGAGAATTCTTTCATCCCGGTAAATGGATTCTTTTGAATTTCTTCATTATCAAAAATCTTAGTTACCTCAATTAGTAAATTCGTATTATTAAATAATTCATATTCTATTCCTATCCCATGCAGAGACCCCTTTTCATCTAAATCAAACAGGGTGGTATAACTAAGTTCCAAGCCCATATCCGGGAAAATCTTTCGAGCTGAAACAGATATCGAATTGCTGGAAATAAATGTATTAGGTGATCCCATTCCTGGAATGAAAAACACCTCAGGATCCATTAATATAGTTGCTGAAAGTGTTAATGAATCAGCCACTCCAAAAGCGATTGATTTATGCTTTGAGTACTGACTAATCAGACTGAATTCTGATGTGGGGGCATATTCAACTTCTAAAGTAAATTGTAAATATTCTGCAAAATTATTTAAAAGAAAGGTTTCTTTATATGTGGGTTCAGATTTACAATTATTATTAGGACTAAACCCATCAGGTAAATTTTCATTTTTTTCTTCGCAGGCTTCAATTATTAATTGGGCACCCATTTCATAATCTCTAAATAATCCCCCTTTTTTTCTTATTTTATCATCGGTGATAAAATATCCAAAATCACCTCTGAAAGAAAAAGATTCCAATAAAAGAGATAACCCGAAACCATACATTTCAGTTTTACGATAACTCAACACCGTATCAGCAATTATTGGATCAGTAAAAGCCTGGTTTGCCCACACATTCGCTCCAAAAAAACTAACAATTCGGTCATACCCGGAAAAATAGGATGTGGTAATATCTAAAGAATTAAATGGAAAATTAAGCGATATTCCATATTCATACGGATTTTCTAAATCCATAATTTGCTCATCTTTTGGGACAAGTGGAATATTTAGAGGGAATTCAGGATCATTTAAGGGTAAAATATTTGTGTTATGCTGAGGAATGAGAACCGTATTTAATTTTAAATTATTCCAATATAGTGTTGAATTGAGGGAGAATATCCCTTCCTTTCTTTCTTTTCCCAATGAAAATAAATAGTAATAATTATAAGGGGAAATATTATCTGTGGGGTTATTCTCGCTGGCTGAGCCCCAGGTAATTATCTGTTTTCCCAAACTGAAGTCTCCTAAAGGTGTCATCCATTCAATATATAATTCACGAAGGTCAACTTTTAAATCCGAGTCCATAATCTTGCCAATATCTTTAAGACGAAATTCCAATGCCGTATTTGCAATAATATTAAAATTATTAAAAGATAAAACCGGTTCGTAACTCAATACCCTGTAGGGCAGTTTAATTATTGAGCCATCCGATAAGCGATTAACAGTTGTTGCACTGGCATAACCAGAATGAGAGTAATGTATTTCTCCCTTTAATAAAATTGGGAGAAAAAATAATAGGCAGAAAATAAATTTAATTTTCATAATAATGAGTTACTCACTTAAAGCATCCTTTAACCATGTTAATACCTCTACACCCTGTGTTTCCCATGCCCGTGTAAGTGCCCAGTTGGGGAAGTCCCCTAACAGTTCACCATTCCAGGTATAGGTTACTTCTGTGTTTTTATCATCCAACCAATGCAAACGCCATTCTCCTGCTGCATGGATAAGACGGACATAATCCTCATGAACGGGAATCCCCGAATTTTTCACGGCTTGAAATCGGTAAATTGAGTCTCCATTTTCTTTATGTTGGGTGTAGCTCACAATATAGTCCCTCCCATAAAATGGGAAGGGCATATCCAGTACAATGTGAACAATTTCATCTGTAATGATTGTTGCCGACTCCACCCGTTTAAAGACATTTGGATAATTTGCCTTATTTTCAATAATTTTACTGATTCTTTCTAAAGGTGCGTTAATTGTTGACTTTGCCCTACACCATTGGGATTCATTATAATTGGTCCACCCCACCCAAATTTCATCCTTCTGAAGCACTTCCCAATCACTGTGAGATTGGGGTGGAATTAACCCTGATGCGAATAAAATGCCTGAACCAATCAGTGTAAATAAAAAGTATTTCACCACCATACTAAATGCTGTTTTCTGAATTAATAAAAGTTTCATAAATGACTGCACAATCTTCTTTAATCTGCTGTTCTGTTAAGCCAAATTTTTCTAAATCATATTTATGCTCACTTTTAAATTGGCGTTGTTTTTCAGCAGTAGCCAATATATCTTTCTTTAATTCTACTGATGGAGAATGCTCTGTAAATTCAAGTATTTCCTGCATGAGATTATCAAAATCTCCCATCATCCTGTCAAACGGTACAATCATTACCTTTGTTTTATCAATTTTTCCAGAAGTCCAATCAGAATGAAATCGTAATAATAATTGTACCAATCCATAATAGAGCCGATTAATAAAATGGCTTCTTTTCTCTTCAGATAAGTTCCAGAAACCAAAGCGTTTATCCAACACGCCAGTCACCAGGCTCAGCCCCGATGGAATAACCGCCAGGGGATCCCGAGAAATATACAAAATTTTACTATCGGGAAATCGTTCTAAAAATTTGGGCAAATTGGAACTGAGTGAAAATAGTTTGCCTACTGTTCTGTCGCTTCCTGCCATAAACTGATTTCGAAGCCAGATGGATTCCAGCCATTTATAATCTCTGTCCGCAGTATCTCTTACTAATGGATCTACCCAGCTGAATAAGTTTTCCTCCGCCCATGACAAAATGAATCCATAGAGAAAGAATCCATCCATAAATCGAAAAAATATAGCCACATCATCTGTTTCTACAGATTGGAGGCTGGTTTTATGGGCAGCGGTTGAATGATGGCGGGTAGGACTTACTTTCTCCAAAAATGGCAAAAAGGGTTTGATCAATTTCTGAAGCAAAATAGAAGGGTAAAGCATTTGCCAGAGTTGACTGCCTACTCCTATTCCATTTTTCACAAGATACCGATGTAAAAAAGTGGTTCCAGAGCGGGGATTACCCACAATCATGATAGGGTTCTTCAGCTTTTTATTAATGGCATTGGAAAAAAATATTCTGTCCAATATTCTCCCAACACCGACAATAAGTCTTAAAATGGTAATAAGCACACCCGTTATAATGGGTGAAAACCATGTACCAAATGTGGTCCCTACCGTTAGATAAGCCCTGGTAATTCGTTTATATGTAGAAATTTGCATTGAGGTATTTAATGATTCATTTATTATTAAATAGTTAACTTTTGGAATAATTATGTATCACAAGAGGTGATAAATTGTTTCGTATCGTTACATTTACGAGTATGTTCAATCCCGTAAATTTACGCTTGAATTTATATTTTAAAATGTTACAAAACGTAATGAGAGAAATCTTTTGAAAAAGAAGGCTGCATTATTAATCTTGTCTGGGTTTGTTTCCCTGTTGCTAAGTCAAGATTCGTATGAGGGATATACCCTTTTCACCCCCGGTGGCAGCGGCGGTGGTGCAACAACCTATTTGAAGGATAATAGCCTCAACAATATTCAAACGTGGTCACACAGCAATGGTGCTGCCAGTATGCCCTATTTGATACAAGGTGATGAGCCTGGCTGGGAGAATACATTGCTTGTTTATCCATACCGGGTGAATAATCCTACAATGGATACTGGGGGTGTAGGGGGAGCTTTTGAATGTCTCACCTGGGATGGTGATTTTGTGTGGGGGTATGAACTGTCAAACACCAATTATCAGCATCATCATGATGTTGAGCCTCTTCCTAATGGGAATATACTTATGATTGCCTGGGAGAAAAAAACATCTACGGAAGCTTATGCAGCAGGTAGGACATCACTTAATAGCAATCCCTTAAACCAGATGTGGTCTGAGGCTATATTTGAAATTCAGCAAAATGGGTCTGGTGGTGGAGAAGTGGTCTGGGAATGGCATCTCTGGGATCATCTTATACAAAATGTGGATTCTGGTGATGATAATTATGGTATGGTATTTGATCATCCCGAGCTATTTGACATAAATCTTGGAAATATCGGGGGCGGCGGCGGACCTGGAGGAGCCAATGCAGACTGGATGCATTTGAATGCCATCAGTTATAATGCAGATTTTGACCAAATTGTGCTTTCAACCCATCATCACGATGAAATTTTTGTAATTGACCATAGTACAACCACCGCAGAAGCAGCCAGTCACTCTGGTGGATATTATGGAAAAGGCGGTGATTTTCTCTATCGCTGGGGTAACCCTCAAAATTATGATCGTGGCAATAATTCCTATCATATTATCGGCAGTCAACACAGCATAAACTGGATTCCTGAAGGTTATCCGGGAGAAGGGAATTTTATTCTTTTTAATAATGAGGGAAATGAAGCATTAGAATTTGCTCCTCCCGTAGATGAAAATGGAAACTATTACATGGAGGATGGACAGCCATTTGGACCCAGTTCAGAAACCTGGACTTCACCCTATATATCCACGCAAATGCAGGGTGGTGCCTTTCGGTTGCCAAATGGCAATTCTCTGGTGACAGATTGTGATGATGCAGTCATAAAAGAATTTACGGAAAGCGGGACCATAGTTTGGAGCTATACCCATTCTGGAAATAATGCAAACATAGCCCGTGCACAGAGATATCCCCTGGATGCTTTTGATGATACCCTGCTAGGGGATATAAATGAAGATGGAGAATTAAATATTCTTGATATTGTATCCCTGGTGAATTTGGTATTGGCAGAAGAATATAATTCAAATGGAGATATTAATGGGGATGGTAGTCTCAATATTCTGGATATTGTATCCCTGGTGAACCTTATTCTAATCTCGTAAAACTTAAGCCAGTTCACAAAATAATTAGCGGAATAATTATAATTTCTTCACAAATATGAAAAAATATACAATCATATACTGTTTACTGTGGGGAATGCTCAGAACCCTCTCTGCTCAGGAAGTTTTTGAGGGATATACGCTTTTTACACCTCAAATCGGATTTGTAAATAATTCATCCACTAAACTGATGGATAATGATCTCAATATCATTCAATCCTGGGATCATCCTTTAGGTCCTGCCAGTATGCCCTATTTAATTCCCGGAAATGAACCCGGATTTGAGAACACTTTTCTCCTCTATCCCTATCGTGTTTCCAACCCCACCATGGAAAGCGGTGGTGTGGGTGGTGCAGTGCAATGCCTAACCTGGGAGGGGGAATTGGTTTGGGAATTTGTTCTATCTAATACGGACTACCAGCACCACCACGATATTGAACCCTTGCCAAATGGAAATGTGCTCATGATTGCCTGGGAGAAAAAAACAGCCTCAGAAGGTTACGCAATGGGCAGGGAAGAAATTGATAATCCTTTAAATCAAATGTGGTCAGAAGCTATTTTTGAAATACAGCCTGATGGTAATGGCAGTGCAGTTGTGGTATGGGAATGGCATCTCTGGGACCACTTGGTACAGGATTATTGCTCATCATGCCCCAACTATACCGTTATTTCTCAGCATCCCGAATTATTTAATATTAATAATGGTATTGTAGGAACTCCTGCCGGTCCCGGTGGTGCCAACGCCGATTGGATTCATATTAACGCCATTAATTACAATGCGGAATGGGATCAGATAGTAATTTCCTCCCGCTACCAGAATGAAATTTTTGTTATTGACCATGGCACAACAACTGAGGAGGCTGCAGGTCATAATGGTGGTAACTATACAAAAGGCGGGGATTTCCTCTACCGCTGGGGAAATCCACAAAATTATGACCGCGGAAATAACTCCGACAGGATTTTAAGTGATCAGCATAGTATTAACTGGATTCCTGAAGGATACCCCGGTGAGGGGAATTTTATACTTTTCAATAACTATCATAGCGGTTCGGGTCCCTGGGGAGAATCCGCTGTATTAGAATTTATCCCCCCAGTAGATTCGGAGGGTAATTATTTTATTGAAAATGGTGAACCATTCGGACCTAACAGTTACGATTGGATATACGAGGAAAATATATTTACTGCTATGCAGGGAGGATCCTTCCGGCAGCCTAACGGCAATACGCTCATTACTGATTGTGACAGTGCCCATTTACTTGAAGTGACCCAAGCTGGAGAAATTGTATGGGAATATTACGAAAGTGGTGCCAACACGGTCATTGCCCGGGCGCAGAAATACAGTCTTGATTATTTTGATAATATTAATGATGATTTGCTAGGTGATTTAAACAACGATGGCATACTCAATATACTCGATATTGTTTTCTTGGTTAATTTGGTTCTCGCTGAAGAATTTAATTCTGCAGGAGATATAAATGACGATGAAGCGCTCAACATTTTAGACATTGTGCTGCTGGCAAACCTGATTCTCAATAATTAGGAAGTAATATGGCACCTCATATTTATAGTTACTTTTTATCATTCATTATTTTAACCACCTTAGGATTTCCATTAAACCTTACACTTACAGATTATCATAATCCACAGGCAAATCATATTCTAGACGCTGAAATTGTTGGAGATGTGCTGATTGTTTCAGCCATGGTGCAGGGGATTGAATTTTATGATATTTCCAATTCTGGGGAGTTAAATCACCTCACAAACTTTAATTTAACCAGCGGTGGCGGTGGTGGAGGCGGTACCAAAGCCAACTGTGTTCGCGCAGCCGGCAATTACGCCTATTTTACAACCTACGATCAAAAAGGGCTTTTTGTTGTGAACATTTATAATCCATCTAATCCTCTAAGTTTAGGAGCTGTTTTAAATTCAGACAATTTTCTACTGGAGAACCTCGATTTGAATGGAAATACTTTGGCTGTATGTGCTCATACTGATGGTGTATTACTATACGATATTTCCAGTCAGTCGAACCCCGTGTACACTGCAACCATACCAGCAAATAATGCATGGACGGTGGTACTTGCAGGTAGTTTAGCCTATGTTGCTGATGAAGATAAAATTCTAGTAGTGAATATAAATAACCTTAGTTTACCAGTACAGGTTGGTGAATTACAAATGACAAATGCAGTAAAAGGATTAGTAGTGGAGAATGGATTCCTCTATGCAGCATTAGGATCTGATGGTGTTGACATTTACAATTTGAATGACCCCGAAAACCCTCAATACCTGGACAACTACAATACCACAACTTTGGCAAACCGCATTGCTCCGTTTGAGGGGAAATTGGCTGTGGCTGATTGGGATGATGTGGAAATTTTAGAATTTAACGGTGATTCCTTGAATCTAGTGGGCTATAAAAACACCGGCAACCGTACCATGGCTATTGCCGCTAAAGATAATTTTATTTATTCAGCGGAGTGGGCTTCAGTGCAAGCCTTTGAGTTTGGTGAAATTGATGGTCCCGATTTGGACCTAAGCACCTGGGAATTGAATTATCCTTATGTTGAAATTGGAGAATCTTATTCTCTTACAGTTGATATAATTAATAATGGTAATGAAACCTTAGTGACTTCTGATAATTATACCACAAATTCAGAATTTGATATCATTAACCCGCTTTCCAGTTTAGCACCGGGGGAATCTCAGACGGTTGAAATTGTGTATAATGCCAGCAATGCCAATGCCTCAGGTGCATATCGTATTTATTCCAATGATCCCGATGAACCGGAAATTATCTGTGAAACAAACGGTAACATTGATGGCGCAAATGTGGGCGAGACTGCACCCGATTTTGAGCTGGATTATGTGGCCAATGGCAGCGGAAGCTATCAACTTTCTAACCATTTGGGGGATATAATTGTCATTGCTTTTTTCTCTCCAATGTGACCGGTGTGCAGTCCGGAGTTATCGGACATGGAAACCACTATCTGGCAGGAATACCAAAACGAAAATGTAACCGTATTGGGGCTCATCAACACTTCTGATCAATCCTTAATAAATAATTTTGTAGCAGAAAACAGCATTACCTTTCCCATCCTGTTTGACCCGGGAAGCAGTGGCGGTGTGCAGGGCGGTGATACTTACGATGACTACTATATGCCCAATGATGGTTCGCCCTACCCCCGTGATTTTATTGTAGATCAGGAAGGCATCCTCCAATACGCCAATAATGAAATTGACACTGAATGGATGATGTATGTTTTGAATGAACTAATCGGAGATAGTTCAGAAGGCATTGCCGGCGATGTGAATAATGACGGCCTCATCAACATACTGGATGTGATTCAAACGGTGAATATTATTTTAGGTGCCAACCCAAACCCCACCGATTACGAACTCTGGGCAGCTGATATGAACCAGGATGGCAATATTGATATTCTGGATATCGTGCTCATAGTGAATACGATATTGAGGTAACAGTATCGGATTGGCACAATGTTTATCCGCCTATGGCGGGCATTGTGCCCCAACAAATTGTCCCTCATTTAAAAACCTCTTACCAAATTCCCCTTAGAACATTGTAAATTTCTCTATGCCATCATACATAGAAAGAAAACTTGCCGCTATCATGTTTACGGATATTGCTGGGTATACGGCTCAGATGTCTAAGAGCGAATCTAAGACTTTAAAACTCCTTGAAAAAAAACGTTCAATCCTTAAACCTCTCTTTAAAAAATATAAAGGCACCTTTGTCAAAGAAATCGGCGATGGCACTCTCTCCTATTTTGACTCTGCAGTAAATGCCGCTACCTGTGCGGTGGAGCTCCAGGAAGCGACCTATGATGATGATGATATGAATATCCGTGTTGGTATTCATATTGGTGATATTGTATTTAAAGAGAATGATGTCTTCGGTGATGGTGTAAATGTCGCTTCCCGGCTGGAAAGAATGGCGCCGAAAGGCGGTGTTATTGTGTCTAAATCTGTATTTGATGAACTCATCAATCAGGAAGATTTTGAGGGTATAGAATTGGGGTTGCAAAGCCTGAAAGGTGTGGGCAGGCTTATTGAAGTCTTCGGGCTTAAAGGTAAAAAACTAAACGAACCCAACCCGAAAGATTACCAGGATGATAAAATAAAAGTCCATTCTGATGATGAGGTGCCATCTGTGGCAATTATTCCCTTTCGGAATAAGGGTAAAGAGGGCGATACTTTTTATGCCTATGGTATATCAGTTGACCTAATTTCTGATGTAACATCAGCAGGACTTATTAGAGTTGCCAGTAAAAAACAGATAGATGATGCAGGAGACCTTCCTCAGGATGAGCTTGCTAAAAAACTTGATGTAAGATATATGGCAAATGGAGAACTGTGGCGTATGGGAGATATGTTTCAGCTATCTGTTGAGCTTTATGATACCAAGGATAAGAAGGTAGTATGGTCTGATAGATGGCAGGAGAAGTGGGATAATCTTCCAACGATTAAAGGAAGTCTTTCTGATGGACTCTTAAAAGCTTTAGATACTACATCAAAAGTAGAAAAAAAGGTCGAAACTACCAATACAGAGGCTTATGAGTTCTACCTCAAGGCTAAACACAAGTATGATAAGCGTGAGAATAAAGATGATACAGAGATAGCACGAGGACTTTTAAGTAAAGCTATAGAGCTGGATAATAACCTGATAGTTGCTGAGAATCTACTTGGAACGATCTACAGAGAAATGTGTGATTATGATACGGCGAA
>SCKP01000050.1 GCA_004124405.1 Fidelibacterota bacterium
GAGTATGTCCATCCAAGCAGAACCTTAGCTGAAATAAGGTTATCATCCAGTTCTATGGCTTTTTTCAGTAGTCCTCGTGCTATTTCTGAATCATCTGTATTCTCACGCTTTTCATACTTATGTTTGGCTTTGAGGTAGAACTCATAGGCTTCCGTATTGGTAGTTTCTACCTTCTTTTCTACTTTTGATGTAGTATCTAAGGCTTTTAAAAGCCCATCTGAAAGATTTCCTTTTATAGCAGTTAAGTTATCCCAACTCTCCTGCCATCTATCTGACCAAACCACTTTCTTATCTTTGGTATCATACAGCTCTACAGACAGCTGAAACATATCTCCCATTTTCCAAAGTGTTCCTGTAGAGATATATCTTACATTTAATTTCTTTGCCTTCTCTTCAACCGTTAAGTCACCAAGTTCTTCTATTTGTTTGAGACTAGCAACACGAATAAGCCCTGCACTACTACAGTCTGATATTAAATCAGCTGATATCCCATAGGCATAGAACACATCCTCATCAGCACCTTTGTTATCAAATGGTATTATAGCAATAGATGGGACTTCATCATCAGAGTGCTTATCTATCTTATTATCTTGATACTCTTTAGGATTAGGTTCACTCAGCTTATCACCTTTAAGCCCATAAACCTCAATCAGCCGTCCAACACCCTTCATACTTTGAAGACCAAGTGAAACACCTTCAAATTCTTTCTGATTTGCAAGTTGGTCGTGGACTTCTTTAGATACAAACACACCACCCGCAACAGCCATACTCTCTAAGCGTGATGCTATATTTACTCCATCACCCCGTATATCTCCCTTTTCAAATATGGTATCACCTAAATGTACACCCACACGCACATTTAAGTCTTTATCATCATATATGGATTCTTGGAATCTTTTGGCACAGGTAGCGGCATCTACAGCGGAGTTGAAGTGGGAAAGTGTTCCATCACCCGTGCTTTTCACATAAGTGCCGTTATGCTCAAGTATAAGGGGTTTTAGGATGGATTCCTGCTTATTTAGAAGACTAATTGCAACCGCTTCATCTTTAGACATCTGAGCAGTATACCCAACAATATCCGTAAACATAATAGCAGCTAGTTTTCTTTCAATTGGCATACTGAAATTTAAAGACTAAAATATCCACAAAAAAATTATAGAATTAGGGTTTTATAAATAAAGGGGGTCAATCCCGATCTCAATCATACATAGGGTACTAGGTCAACTAGTTGGTGGGTGCTTTCGGAATCAGATCACGAACCCCTTTCAGATTTGTTACCCTAAAAAGCGTTACCCTAAAACATATATATCTGACTTTATCTGAATATCTCTGACAACCAAAAAACCCCCCAGTTAAGGAGGGTTTAGCAGGTGGCTCGGGGCGGAATTGAACCACCGACACAAGGATTTTCAGTCCTCTGCTCTACCAACTGAGCTACCAAGCCAAATTATTCAATAAATTGAATAATAAAATTTAAAACGATTTTAAAATATGGACTATCATATTTTTCCTCTAATTTCATGCATTTTTTCAATTGAACCATTAGAGGTCATTTTTATAAATAATCCAACCAAATTAATGGTCAATCTCTCTAATTTTCCCAATAAATATGAAAATAGTATTAGCAACACATAACAGAGATAAATGCAGAGAAATGGCTTCTATTCTAGGTGATTTCCCTATCGATTTACTCACACTTGATTCATTTCCTGAAATTGGAGAAATTATTGAAGATGGGAGCTCTCTTGAAGAAAATGCACTCATCAAAGCCCGAACCGTGTTTAAACTGACAAAAATTCCATCCTGGGCGGATGATACAGGTTTAGAAGTGGATGCCCTAAATGGAGAACCGGGAATTTATTCAGCCCGCTATGCCGGTGAATCCTGTAGTTATTCTGATAATGTAAACAAGTTGATAGAAAACATGCTGGCTGTCCCCCAAAATAACAGAACTGCTCAATTTAAAACAGCCATTGCTTTCGTTGGTGAAAATATGGAACTTGTATCAGAGGGCTCCGTTGAAGGTTTAATCGCCACAGAGCCGAAAGGTGTTGGCGGTTTTGGGTATGACCCTGTATTTTATGTACCTGAGAAGGGAAAAACTTATTCAGAAATGAGCATGAAAGAAAAAAATCAAATATCTCATCGGGGAAAAGCAATTCAGAATATGATTATTTTGCTCCAATCCCGCCTACCCCATATATTTCATCAAATGGAGGACCTTGCCTAATACCTAATTGTTACTATTGTGTCAATTACGGCAAAGGTTAAATACTTGAAATCGGTCCTCCGATTTCTTCTGAGCTTTACGGCTATTTTTACTTCGATTGCTTTTTGTGAATCCGAAGGCGGGGAATTTGTGTCCTTTTCATCAGTAATGAAATATTATCCTATGCTGCCTCAACTCATAGACCCCTTCCCCCCCCAGGTTAAAACATTGAGCCTGAAAAGCAGCCATCCTTTTTGGAATGGACATTCAATTGGCAGGGTTGTATCCAAAGCGAATGCCACTAAAAAAATGAGGAAAATAAAACGAGATAATGAAGCCGGACTCATTGATGGTACCATCCTTATGTATCATCGCTATAAAGATGTAGATTTACAGATACCGGCAGTATTGACCATCAATTGGTATAAACAGATTGCAATGGTAGAAAATGCCAATCAGGAATTCCGAAAACATTTTATTAAAAAGTTAACTAAAAAATCTCATGGCAGATCGGGTGCCGGTTCAGGAATAAGCCTGATTAATACCAAAATTGGTGAAACCGATGTAGAACTGAATATCAGTGGAAATATAAGCGTAGCAGGGGCGTTGGTATTTGAAGAAAAAGATTTAATTACAACCAATTTAAGAGAAAGTAAATCTTGGGATCTGGAAATAGAACAAACTCAGAGATTTACTATTGATGGTAATATTGGCGATCGTTTTTTTGTTAAAATAAAACAGGATTCTGAAGCCGATTTCGCTTGGGAAAATGATCTTACTATTGAATACAAAGGTCAAAAAAATGATATTCTTCAAAAAGCAGAGGCCGGCAACATCAATCTCTCTCTGGAGGGAATGGATGCGGTAAATCTGGGGGGTGCCAATTCCAGTCTATTTGGAATAAAAGTTGTTCATCAGCTTGGCCCCGTAGAAATACAATCGGTCATCGCTCGTGAACAGGTGAAAAAATCTGAGAAAACTATGGCTGGTGGCACTGAATCAGGTGCACCTCAATCTATCAATGATTACAATTTCATCAAAGACCGCTATTTTTTTATTGATGATATTTTCAAAGCAAACTATTATCCTTTAAGTGTAACAAATGCCCACTTTTATGATACGAGCTATGTAATCGGTCAATTTGAAATATACCAAAAGGTAACTACCGCTGAAAATCCAGCCCTTATTCAGGCAGATGCCTATGTATATCCACGGGATACCACCAGCTACAGTGTTGGCGGTACTTGGGTGAAACTTGAAGAATATGTGGATTATGAAATTGATCGTATTTTAGGATATATTCGAATGAATTCTGTTCAAAATGCCCTTGCCATTGCTTATACCACAACCTCCTTTAATGTCAATAGCCAAACTTTTGATGCAGTTCAAGACACTACAAATGGCACCAATTTTAAATCCGTTTATGATGATTGTGTGGAAAGCAGTACAGATTATCAGGAAGAATGCAAGGGACTCATTACCCTTAAATTATTAAAGGATATTAATTCCTCAACACCAAACTCTCCTACCTGGTCCTTGATGTTTAAAAATGTCTATTCCCTGGGAGGGTCAAATATTGATCCCAGCGGACTTGAAATTGAAATTGTGAGAGATTTAGGTGGTGGAGATGAGCGAACTCATAGTGAAAACGGGACTTCTTATCTCTCCATTTTCGGGTTAGATTCTGAAAATGAGAATCGTCAAAAAGTTGATGGAGGTGATGGAAAAATTGATCTTCATGGCAGCCTGTTAAGTTTGGCCTATGGTGAATTGATATTGCCAACATATTTACCTTTTGCTTATGATAATACACCCCGAATTGATGCCTTTGGAAATCCAATTACAGAAAATAGCGATAGTTATTGGGGAATGAATCATATTGATTTACTAGGAGTTTTAGAAGTTGAATTAAATGATGCAGACGGGGATTTTTCAGATGATGGTGATACTGGTCCTGCTATGTATTATGACACCAACCAGGATGATATAAATGCACAGCATGAATTTGTTATTAAGGTGAAGACTTCTTCAAGGAGTTCGTCCATGTCTCTGGGTTTTATGATTGTGGAGGGCAGTGAAACGGTAAAACTGGGAGGCAGTGTTTTACAGAAGGATATTGATTATACCATAGATTATTTTTCCGGCACCATCAATTTTATCAACCCTGCTGCATTAGACCCAACAGCAGTAATTTCTGTGTCTTATGAAGAAAATGAATTTATATCTTTTGACCAAAAACTGCTCATAGGAACTCATTTAAAATATGCCTTTGGAAATAAAAATTATCTTGCAGGCGGTATGTTTTATTATAATCAGTCCATAGCCGATGAAAAAGTGGATATTGGTTATGAGCCCATGCAAAACTTTGTGTGGAATATTAAGGGTAAATATCAAAATGAACTGGACTTTTTAACACGGGCAGTAGATTTGTTGCCATTTATTGAAACCACCAAGACATCTGTATTTTCAATTGAAGGAAACTACGCTGAAATAAATCCCAACCCCAACCCGCTAGGGCAGGCATTTATAGATGATTTTGAATCTGCCAAGCGGACATCCTCTTTCAGTATTATGCAGCGGCAATGGAAAATGGCATCACCTCCGGGGGACTCAACACATACTATAAAAAACCGCGGCAGGATGATCTGGTATAATCCCTACGAGGATGAACTCACCAAAAATATCTGGCCGGAGCAATCTACATCTACCCGGGCAAATAATAACACCTCCAAAACACTTTATCTGGAAACAGATTTCCCGGGTGATTCCGACAATTCATCTTATTGGAATGGCATCATGATTCCTCTTTATTCCAGCGAACATGATCAGAGTTTAACCAAATATTTAGATATTTGGCTGAATGCCGAGGGTGTACAGGATAATGATTTTAAAATTCATCTTGACATTGGTCATATTAGTGAGGACTGGAATAATAACCAGATTTTGGATACGGAAGATGAACCGGTTTATGGTCCGGGCATGGGTGATGGTATTTTATCTGACGGGGAAGATATTGGGGTGGATAATTGTACAGATAGTTTCGAGGATGGCTGGGGAGGGTGTCTGTGTGACGCTTATGATGAAGCAATTTATGATAGTGATCTGAATGGAATTTACAATCATGAGACCGAATTCTGTTTAAGTGGGATGACTTACATAGAAGCCTTTAATATAAATCCAGATACAGTTAATGCGCATCTTTTTGATTATGATGATCCCAATGGTGACAACTGGTGCTATAATACAACGGGGTGTAATAGTACTTCTAATTATTCTCGAGCGAATGGAACTGAAGGCAATGGACAGGCTATGGGTTATCGATATCCAGATAATGAAGATTTGGATAAAAATAATACTTTGGACACCCAAAATAATTACTTCACAGTGAGCATCTTGCCAAAATTACCGGTAGATGATCCTGAAAGCATGGTAGTAACAGAAACGTTTGCTGATGGAAGCCCCACCGGCTGGAAACTTATCAGAATTCCCTTAACAGGATTTTCTAAATTTGGCAATCCAAAATGGAATGATGTTCCAACTTTTCGTATTCGGTTAGAGTCAGCTGATCCTAATATGCAAAAATTAATGATAGCAAAGATTGAACTGGTGGAAAATGACTGGCGTGAAATGGGGGTCACCTCAAAATTTCTCCTGGCTGATGATGACGCACTGATAACCGACCCTTATTTTTCTGTTTCAGTGATTAATACAGATGAAAGCTCCGAATATAAAAACTCCTTAGATGACTTAGATATCGTTTTAGAGCATGATGAATATAATGATATCGATATGAAGGAACAATCACTGGTTATTTCATTTGAGAAAAACCCTGATTGCCTATCATGTGATCAGGATAGTTTAAAGGGAGGAATTCCGGGGGAATATGCTGTACTAATTAAAAATACCTTTCCATCTCTGGGGAGTAATGCCAGTAGTTATTTCGCATATGAGAAAATGGAGATGTTTGTGCATGGTGGAGACCCTGCATCCAATCAAAGCTGTGACTGGTGTGATACAGATACCTCCGTTGTTGATTTATTATTTCGAATAGGCAAGGATAATGACAATTATTATGAAATCCACCAACCAATTTATGAGGGATGGAATGACAAAAACCATATTAAAATAAATATAGATAAACTCACCCAGTTAAAGATTCCTACGATTGAATCTCCAGCAGAAGAATTAAGCGATGTGGGGATGGATGGAATTGAAAATGAATATGAAAACGGGTGTGTGGGAATGGAAGGCTTTCTTTTTGGATCCGGATTTGATTCCTATAAGTATTCCCGGGTTCTGGATTCTTTGAATATAGTGCAGGACTCCTCATTTTACCAAGATACATTCATTATTCAAAATGATGATATTCCCGATGAACCTGATACATTAATTATTTGTGGTCAGGAATGGTGGGAAGAAAAAGAATGTATTCTATGTTCAAATGGAGATCCAAACGGAGATAAATTTCACGAATTAACCAATCCGGAAGGAACAGAAGGAAATGAAAAGTATGACCAATTAGACATAAATGGAGATGGGCTTATTTCTAGTGGTGAAGCAGAACCGGCTATCATAGATTTTGATGGAGATGGTATATACACACCCCATCCCAGTTATGATTATGAAAATGAAATTTACTATTGGGATAAACCTGAAGATATTTTGGATGCCTGCGGAAACTGTTCTCAATTACGGGTTAACGGGACACCATCCATTAATAATATCCAAACAATTGTAATGGGAGTTATTAATAATTCACAAGAAAGAATTTATGGTAAAGTATTGGTAAATGAGCTTCGGATGACAGGAGTTAAAAAAAGACGAGGGCGATCTTATAGTATAAGCAGCTCACTATCCTTTGCAGATCTTATGACCATTTCTGGAAATTACAAAAAGAAGGATTCTGATTTTCATAAACTTCAGCAGCGACTCGGAACAGGAAATTCAGATGAATCATTTTCTGCAACATTAAAACTACACCCCAATATTATTTTGCCAACCAGGTGGGGTATTAAAACGCCAATAACGTTGGGATATACAAATTCAGTTGCAACTCCCAAATACCACCCGGGAAGTGATATATTAACTGATTCAGATAATGAAAATTTTGATATTGAAACAATTCAAACAAAAAGTGAAAAAATAAGTTTTTCCACTTCATTTAATAAATCAACAAGAAGTACCAATTGGCTGCTCAAACGAACGATTGATAATATCTCCTTAAATTTTTCTGCCATTCAAAACAACAAGTCTAATAATCAGACTCTCAAAGAAATTAAACATAATTACGAAGCATCCAGCAGCTATAGCTACACCTTTGGTAAAGAAAATTATGTAAGTCCCTTTACCTTTACAAAGGATTGGTTCTTCATCGGTAATATTTTAGGTGAAGCCCGTTATTACTATACTCCCAATAAAATTAGTGCAACCATTAAATTTAATGAGGCTGCCTCACGAAAAATTCAACGGTTAAGTGTGGATGATACAACCAAATCATATAGTTTTAATTTGAGTCGAAAATTCATCCTTAATCATAAATTTACTAAGAGTTTCAGCAGCAATTACACCAAACAAATTGATAGCAACCTGGATGAATTCCGTTATAACAAATTGGACATGGTTCAGCAGATGAATCCCGGGTTGATAAAATCAATTAGTGAAAAACTAACCAATACCTACTCCCCAAATTTTTTAAATTGGTTAAATCCGACAATAACATATAACCCAACTTATAATTGGAACTTAAATATTATTGATACACTTTCAACTGCCAATGTAAAGTCATCATCTACATTTAAAACAAAAATTGGACTTAGCCTGAAAGAATTGGTTGAACTGGTTTATACTCCTGAAAATAAGGGAAAATCATCCGGCTCAAGAGGCAGGGGGCGGGGTAGATCATCTTCATCTAATAAGAGTAAAAAGAATTTCAACGTTAAAAATCCTGTGCTTCGATTTATGCTGGGAGGTGTTCATACTGTCGTATCAAAATTAAATAAAATATCGGCAACTTATACCTATGAATCTTCACACGATTATAATAATATCTCCTCAGATTTATCGACTTCATATCTGTACCGCTTAGGGCTTCAAAAATCTCCTTTAAATGCTTCAGGAGGCAATTTATTCGATGATGAATTAATTGCGAATAACAATTTGGTTAGGTCATCATCCAGTAGTTATGGCAATGATTTGACAGTTAGAACAAGTGTCAGCCTTACCCGGGCAATAGTGACCAGTCTGGATTTTAGATATTCTAATTCATTATCCATACCTTCCACAGCTTCAAGAACAAAAAATGAATCATTTTCATTTTATCCGCTCGGGTTGAGGGGTGACGAAGGAATTCCCATTTCTAATTGGAGTATAAATTGGTCGGGGATTGAAAAATGGTGGTTTATGGATAAATTTTTTAAATCCATCAATATTTCCCATGGGTTTAATGGCGAACGGTCCATGTCCAGTAAAGATGAAAATAACGATGGTATAATAACCGATGATGAATTGCAAAATGAACAATATAGTCTTAATTATTCGCCAATAATTGGAATTACTGCCAAAACCAAGGGAAGAAGCCCGGTTACCTTCAAGGTGAATTACAATTTAAATCAGACCATTAAAAAAATTGATGAGTCCACGGAACGAAACCATGGTAGTCAAATCAGCAGTTCCATATCGTTTAAAAAATCAGGTGGACTTACTATTCCCGTTTTCTTTTTTAGAGATTTTTATATTCCCAATGATATGGATTTTACCCTTAATTTCAACTGGAATACTGACCAAAAGCTAATGACCTCTACCGTGGTAGATGATTTAACAGGTTTTAATGAGCAGATGAATAATACTTCATGGTCTTTGAAACCCAATGTCAGTTATAGTTTTACCCGCTGGGTAACTGGAAATTTCTTTTTTGTTTATGGAATTTCTGAGAATAAAACCACAGGGAGAAATGAAGAAAGAGATTTTGGTTTTAATGTGAATATTAAAATACAAGGTTAATTTGAATAACATTATTTTTATAATTATTTTGAGTTTATGCTTTGGGCAAAACGCACCCCCATTTGATGGAAATCGCGCCATGAAATTGCTTCAAACCCAATGTGATTTTGGACCCAGATTTCCTGAAAGTGAGGGTCATCTAAAAATGAAAAAATTCATGGTGAAATTTTTACAGCCGCTTGCAGACAGTCTATACATTATGGATGAAAAAATCCCTCATCCTTATAAAAGACATTATATCACGCTTACAAATTATCTGGCAAGATTTAATTTAGATGCAGGTTATCGAATTATGCTGATGGCACATTGGGATACGCGGGAATTTGCTGATCAAGATCAAAACCCGGAGAACCAATCCCTCCCAATTTTAGGTGCAAATGATGGTGCCAGTGGTGTTGCTGCCCTGTTAACTCTGGCAGAAATATTAAACCAACTTCCCCTGCTCAATATTGGCGTTGATCTCCTTTTTGTAGATGGTGAGGATATGGGCAAAAGTGGTGATGCGGAAAAGTTTGGACTGGGAACCCAGGCCTTCGCTAAGCATGTTCCAGAACCCCGGCCTCAATTTGCTATTTGCCTGGATATGATTGCAGATCAGGAACAGCATTTTCCTATCGAGTATTTTTCACTACAACAGGCTCCTGAAGTAGTTCAGGCAATCTGGACCTTGGCAAATGATTTGGGATATCCACAATTTGAAAATAGAATGGGGCAGGCTGTTATGGATGATCATTATTATCTTTACAAATATGCAAAAATTCCAGCCATTGATATCATTGATTTTGAATATCCTAATAAGGATGTCAATTATTGGCACACTCTGCAGGATATTCCACAAAACTGTTCTGCAAAAAGCCTGGAAGCTGTGGGGTCGGTTATTACCCATTTCATTTATAGTCAGGATGAAGGGATTAAGGAATGAGTCCTGTACCCGATTATTTTGACGTACTTAGTATTAATGATGAAAACGGGAATGTGGCTATTATTCAATCACTCCTGGGAAATGCTTGTTTAGGGACTTACTTTGAGAATAGGGATGCCCAA
>SCKP01000051.1 GCA_004124405.1 Fidelibacterota bacterium
ACAATCTGCTTCAGTTTCGCTGCCGTTGCAGGCTCCGTCACCACAGAATGGGTCAACACAGTCACCGCCGTCATTATCATAGCAGGTCAAATCACAGCCATATTGCTGATCTTCACAATCCGCAAAACCATCACCAATCCATGACTCTGGACAACAGTCAGTATCAGCACAGTCATCTACCTCGCCATCGAGGCAATGATCACGATCTTGTACAATTGGGTTGTATCCTTTTTCTTTACCATCTCTTGTCAGGGCTTCAGCTGCAAAGACAGAACCAAAAAGCAGAACTGCGCTCAGCAGGACACCCATTAAACATTTAGAAGTTTTCATTTTTTTCTCCATTGTATTGTTTATTTTATTGTTATTTATTTTGGAATTATTGGTTCGTGTGAATCAAATTCTTTACTGATAATTCGGAAAACCAATATATATCCTCCACCATATTCACCTTGAAATCTAAACCAGGTTAACTGATTAAAAGAAACAATTTTCACTCCTATTACATACTGTTACATTGTTTTTGTGAGCGGTGTCACAGAAATTGCTGGTTTTGGCTTACATTTCTACCTCTTCACCTAACTTTAACTTGAATAATTTTCGCAATAAATGCGAAAACAAGTAAAAGAATGGTGTGTCAAACAAAGCCACTAACACTTTAAATAGGAAGCCATTGAGTAGTAAAGGGTAAAACCGAACCCACTCAATGACACCAAAACTACAGAGGAGGAATAGTACGGATAAGGTGTCAATTAATTGAGAAAATATGGTGGAACCATTATTCCGCAGCCATAAATGCCGATTGTTTGTTTTACGTTTCCAAAAATGGAAAATACGAATGTCAATGAATTGAGCAGTAAGATAAGCCGTCATAGATGCAAATACAGCTGGCCCAAATAAACCAAATACATTATGAAAAACGGAATCATCTACCGGAGACCATTGGGTCGCAGATGCCATATCTCCCACCATAACAACCCCCATGATAAAAATACTGGAGATAAAACCAGTTACCACTACTCTATTGGCTTTTTCCCTGCCATAAATTTCAGATATTAAATCGGTTACCAAAAATGTTATTGGATATGGTAAAATACCCACCGAAAGTTCAAAAGTAAATCCTGAAAGCCATCTCACAAATTCCCCCGCATGAGGACTTGACAGGAATGCAAGGGGCGTCCAAAAGAAAAACTTTTGAAAAATGAGGTTGGATGAAATAAGGGAAGCAACAAATATACCTGCTAAAATGAGATATATTCTGTCCTGCCAGATTTTTTTTGATTTTGAGTTCATGAGCTTGCCAGGTGCCTGAGTTCCTAAGTGCCTGAGTGCCTGAATTGCAAAGTTACAGGGCTTGTCAATCACCCGCCTACATTTCATTATGATGGATAAATAACAAGGTGTAGATTGATTCACTATTCACTACTCATTTTGGTTCCGTATTTACAAAATTGAATTCCAAAATCCAAGCTACTGAATTCTTGGGATGCATACTTTAAACCCAGTAAATTATTGGGTGATTTTAGTACATCATGGCTGAACATACAATCAAATTTTGGGGAGTTCGGGGCTCATTTCCCACTCCTGACAGAGATAAAATTGAAGTGGGAGGACATACTTCCTGCGTAGAAATCCGTACGGCAGATAATGATCTGATTGTGTTGGATATGGGTACCGGGTTTGTGCCTTTAGGCAATGCACTCTTGCAGGAGAAGAATCCACCAAAGACAGCCCATGTTTTTATCAGTCATTTTCACTGGGATCATATTATTGGTTATTTGGGATTTACCCCGTTTTTTTCTAAAGATTTCAGCTGTCATATTTATGGAAAGCAGGATAAACTCAGCATAGATGAAATATTTGGACACCTTCATAATTATACCTTCTGGCCCGTGGAAATACCCATGTACCAGGCGGAATTCAAATTAAATACATTCCCCGAAAACGGATTGAAAATTTCAGATTCGGTTAAAATATCTGCCTGCAAACACGGACATCCAAATGGGGCCAACAGCTATCGCATTGAAATTGGGGCTAAATCCATCGTTTACAGCACAGATTTGGAGCACCCTGATGACCAATTAAATCCCAACGTTATTGAAATAGCCCGTGATGCTGATGTACTCATTATGGATGCACAATTTACAGAGGAACAACTTCCTGCACATAAGGGGTGGGGACATAGCAGCTGGCAGCAATGCGCGGCTGTAGCAGAACAGGCTAATGTTAAACAGTTGGTGTTATATCACCATAGTCCTGCAAATAACGATGAAGCTGTACGGGTAATTGAGAAAGATGCCCAAGCTGTATTTCCAAACACTATAGCTGCCCGACAGGGAATGGAAATTAAACTTCCCATATAACCTCGTCTATATTTCATGTTTTACATTGTAGCTAATTCGATTTAATTTTACCATTCAATTATGAGTATAAAAAGAATATATTGTGACATATCTGCCACCACTCCATTAGATCCACGGATTGGTGAATTATTGACGGACCTGAATGAACATATCTATGGGAATCCATCAAGTATTCATCGGGAAGGACAGGCTGCAAAGGCTGTGGTGGAAAAGTCACGTCGCCAAATTGCCAATGCCATAAATGCCCAGCCGGACGAAATCATTTTTACATCCAGCGGGTCAGAATCTAATAATATGGTTCTGAAAGGTGTTTTACGCTCGGGAGACCACTTTATTACCAGTTCTTACGAACATCCTGCAATATTAAAAGTATTGCCCTTTTTGGAAAGTCAAAATATAGAAACTACCCTTGTTAAACCAGACAAAAATGGAATGGTACAGCCAGCAGATATTGAAGCAAATATTCAGGAAAATACCCGGCTCATTTCAATCATGTGGGTAAATAATGAATTGGGCACTATTAATCCCATCTTTGAAATTGGCTCAATCGCAAAAGAAAAAAATGTACTTTTTCATTCTGATGCTGTTCAAGCATTTGGAAAAATTGAAATTAATACGGAAGAGATTCCTGTGGATTATTTGTCCATGTCTGCCCATAAATTGTACGGGCCAAAAGGGATTGGAGCATTGTATAAACGAGGGGGAACGAAGCTTGATCCTCTTATTCATGGGGGAGGTCAAGAATCCAATCTCCGTGCCAGCACTGAAAATGTTGGGGGAATCGGTGGTTTTGGAATGGCTGCTGAACTTTCCACAACAAATTTAGAAGAAAACACCGAGCATATTCTGCGGCTGGAAACCTATTTCTTAAATCTTTTAAATGAGCAGAATATACCCTATTCTATTAATGGAAAGAAACGCATACCGGGTGTATTCAATATAACTTTTCATGGGGTTATTGGGCAGGACCTGGTTCTGCAATTAGATTTTCTGGGCATTGGTATTTCTTTTGGTTCTGCCTGCGCCTCTGGTACGGTGAAAGCCTCCGAAATGCTGGTAGAAATGGGACTTACTAAGGAGGATGCACTTTCAACAGTTCGAATTTCTTTTGGCAAAATTCACCAATTAGATGATGTAAAAAAAGTAGCCGAATCCATTGGAGAAATCCTGAAAATTAATGTGGAGGAGTTTGCCAATCATGCCGGATAAAGTATTAGTGGCTATGTCAGGGGGTGTGGATAGCTCCGTTGCCCTTTTGAAAATAGTGGAAATGGGGTATGATGCTATCGGTGTAACCATGAAACTCTGGGAATATCATGATGTGGGCGGAAATCTTTTAGATGATAGTAATTGCTGTTCGGTAGGTGCTATTAACAATGCAAAGCTGGTCTGTGACCGTCTGAATGTTCCCCATTACACCCTTGATTTTACGGACGTATTTCAAAAATCCGTGGTGGATAATTTTGCCGATGAATATCTGGCAGGGCGAACACCAAATCCCTGCGTTCGCTGCAATTCCCTTGTGAAATGGGACGCCTTTGTGCAACAGGCTGATAAACTGGGGGCAGCCTATATTGCCACGGGGCATTATGCAAAAGTTCAGCATTTAAAGGGATCCTCCGTTTTGAAGAAAGGTAGAGATACCCTGAAAGATCAAGCTTATGTACTATGGGGAATTCCGGCACATACTCTGTCCCGGACGCTTTTTCCCCTTGGTGACCTTACCAAAGAGGAAGTGCGTGAAATTGCCCGGAAAAATAAATTTGAAACTGCCGAAATTCCAGAAAGCATGGAAATCTGTTTTGTGGCAGATAATAATTATAAACGATTTTTAAAAGAATATATACCCGAAAAAATGTCCGAAATTGGTGCTGGTGAAATAGTGGATGAATCCGGGGAAGTAGTGGGTGAACATTCCGGCTATACGGACTATACCATTGGCCAGCGAAAGGGATTGGGATTATCCACCCCGGAACCTCGCTATGTGTCCAATATTGACCCCTCAAATAACCAAATCAGAATTGGTAAAAAGGAAAGCCTTACCAAAGATAATTGTGAAGTATCAGGCGTGAACTGGTTGGTAGATAATATGTCTTTCCCCTGTGATATTCAGGCACAAATTCGATATAACAGCCCTGTCATTGATGCAACAATTACGCAAAAAGACCACCAATTTTCCGTGGAATTTGCACAACCTCAAATTGCTGTTACACCTGGGCAATCCATTGTTTTTTACAAAAATGATATTGTTTTAGGTGGGGGCATTATTGAGAAGAACTATTGAGCAGTAATAGACCATTAGCTGTAATTATACTGGCAGCAGGCAAGGGTAACCGAATGGATTCAGACTTGCCCAAAGTGCTTCACCCCATTGGCGAACTCCCCATGATAACCCGTGTTGTGCAAACTGCTAAAGAACTGGGTGCCAGCCGTATTATTCCCGTTTTGGGGTACAAATATAAGCTTGTTCAATCAGCATTAAAGGAAGAACCCGTTGAATGTGTGCTGCAATTACAACAATTAGGGACTGCCCATGCTGTTTTGCAATGCCGAGATACCCTGCAAAATTTCAACGGGAATATACTCATTCTCTATGGAGATGTCCCTCTAATCACGGTGGAAACACTGGCAAAATTATTATCGGTTCATGATGAACAGGATTCTTTAGGTACCATTTTGACAGCAGACCTTTCTGATCCAAAGGGATATGGACGGGTTATTCGTGACGTAAATGGAAATCTAAGCAAAATTGTAGAGGAAAAAGATGCAACCGAGGAAGAACGTGCCATCCAGGAAATAAACAGCGGAATTTACGTGTTTAAATCATGGACTTTATTTAATTTACTTCCCATGGTAGGGAACAATAATTCTCAAAATGAATACTATCTCCCAGATGTGTTAAACCTCATTTTGGAGAAAAGTGAAAAAGTTGCCATCGAAAAAATCAATAATTCTTTCGAAATTCAAGGGGTGAATAATCCTGAGCAATTAAGTGAAATGAAGGGCTATTATGAAAATATATAAACAAATTATTACAACATTTTCTCTTTTACTAGTATTTACTTTGGTTGACGGACAATCTATTATTGCCAATCAAACCCAAAACGAATTGCCTAATAATTCAGGTCAATTTGAACGATCTATAATAGGGGCAAATAAATTCAATATGAACCAGAGCTTTACACTGATGACCTCAATGAGTAGAGGAATGAGTCAAACTATGGGGGTTTACTCTAACTACTCCAGCTTTAAACTTTCAGAACGTTTGCAATTTAAAACAGGGCTCCACTTTATCCAGAGTCAAAACAATTTGTCCTTTTCCAATGGTCCCCAAACTGGAATTGGGTATGAACTCGGAGTAGAATATAAATTGAGTCCCAATTCTATCCTTACGTTTCAATTGGTTAATTATAGTAATTCTCCAATCCGTAACCGAAATTTATCCCCCTTAAATGTCCCTTAAAAAGCGACATTACAAAAAGAAATCCATTTATAATAAACTGAAAGGGTTGATTTCAAATCTATCCTTTGGTATTCTTGGAGTATTGGTTATTGGATTTCTCATATCTGGAGTAAACCGCTTTTTCTTTAATTCGGGAATTGACGCAAATTATCCTGATTTAAGTACCTTAATCACAAAAACAAAATACGAAAAGAAAACAGGCCATAAAATCCAGGTGGAAATCAGGAATGGATGTGGAGTGTCTAACCTTGCCCGAATGTACACCGACTTTCTCCGAAATGAGGGCTTAGATGTATTGGATTCAAAAAATGCAGATCATTTTAATTATTTAGAAACTCAAATTCTCCACCATCGAGGGGACTTAAAAAGAGCCAAGGAATTAGCCAATATTTTAATGATTGAAGACAGCAAAATAATTGAAGATAAAAATGAATTACTTTTTTACGATTTGACCCTCATCATTGGAAAAGACTATATCACTTTGCCCTCCTACCGGGCAGCAGTTTTATTTCAACCCCCATTTTAACTATTTAAACTCCATTGCCCAAAAGGAAAAAAATAAAACCTAATCCTTCAGGGAGTGAGCTTCACGCCCACCGTATTTCAGAACTTATGCTGGATAAAAAAGCGCTGGACATAAAAATTATTGATGTGAGAACTATTACTACCTTAACTGATTTTTTTGTAATCTGCACCTCTGAATCTGAACCTCAATCTCGAGCTATAACAGACCATGTTAATGAAACCATGAAAAAGGAAGGTAATGCTTCCTGGCATACGGAAGGCTACCAGTATTTAGATTGGGTGCTGGTAGATTTTGTCAGTATCGTGGTTCATATTTTCAGTAAAAAAGCACGGGAATACTATGAATTTGAGCGCCTCTGGGCAGATGGTTCTATAACAGATATACAAGACAAGAAATGAAAAATGCTTTGTCCTCCGCCCTCAGGGAAATTTTAACCACCCTGAATTACCCGGAAACAAAAATAGTTGTTCAACTACCGAAAAATCCAAACCATGGGGATTTTGCCACAAACTTAGCCCTGCAGCTTGGTGGGCAATTAGGTGAAAGCCCTCGAGATATAGCCCAAATTCTTGCCGATAAACTAAAATCTGATTATCCAAATTTAGTGGACTCCACCGACATTGCAGGTCCCGGGTTTATAAACATCTCTATAAATAAAAATGCTATTGTCTCTCAACTGGAAACTGTATTAGCCCTAAATAAAAATTATGGTAAATCTGATTTTGGAGAGGGAAAAACAGCCCAGGTAGAATTTGTCAGTGCTAATCCCACCGGTCCCCTCACAGTTGGACATGGCAGGGGTGCAATTTTAGGCGATGTGATCAGCAGTATTTTAGAATGGAATGGTTATGAAGTTGAACGTGAGTATTATTACAATAATGCCGGCAGGCAGATGCGGCGACTGGGAGAATCGGTAAAATCTCGATATCTTGAACTTTTAGGCGAAAATACGGAGTTTCCTGAAGAAGGGTATGAAGGTGAATATATAATCGAAATTGCCCAGATTCTCTTGGATAAAAATGGTGATTCACTCATCAATACGGCTGATAATAAAGTGTTTAAAGAAGCGGCTGAATCCAATATTTTTTTAAACATTAAAAAAACTCTCGCACGGATTGGATTGAAATTTGATACATTTTTCAATGAGAATACATTATATGATTCTGGTGCAATTGATGCGGTTGTAAAAACACTCCGAGAAAAAAATCTAATTTATGAAAAAGAGGGAGCAACCTGGTTTAAAGCAACTGCAGCAGGCAGAGAACAAGATAGGGTTATTATTAAATCCTCTGGTGAACCAACCTACCGCCTCCCGGATATTGCCTATCATCAAAATAAATTTAACCGAGGCTTTGATTTAATGGTTGATGTCCTCGGTGCAGACCATATGGATGCCTACCCTGATGTTTTGGCAGGCGTTGAACAATTAGACTATGATTCAAAAAAAGTTAAGGTCATTATTCACCAATTTGTAACTCTAACTGAGAATGGTGAGCCGGTAAAAATGTCCACACGAAAGGCAAATTACATTACCTTGGATGAACTTATTGATGAGGTTGGTCAGGATGTTGTTCGATATTTTTTCATTATGCGGGGTATGAATACACATCTCAATTTTGATATGGCTCTGGCAAAGGATGAATCCGATGAAAACCCTGTGTTTTACCTACAATATGCCCACGCTCGTTTGTGCAATATTTTGAAACATGCAGAAGGTCAGGGATATAACTTCAAAAAGAATACCGACCTTTCCCCTCTTTCCCTTGACTCAGAAATACAATTAGTGAAATTCTTATTGGAATTTCCCAATATCATTGAAAGGGCAAAGGATAATTTAGAACCCCAAACCATCGCCACCTACCTTCAATCTCTTGCAGGAATGTTTCATAAATATTATGCCAAGGAGAGAGTTGTAACTGATGATAAAGTAAAAACATCAGCACGGCTAATATTAGTAAAGGCTCTGCAAATTGTTCTTTATAATGGACTTACCGTACTGGGAATCCATGCTCCGGAACGAATGTGATGACAGAATTAACGTCTTACTTCATATTGGCATTCTCCTCTCTATTTACGCTGGTAAATCCCGTTGGATTAAGTCCTGTATTTTTGTCTATGGTGGATCATTGCGATGACAAAGAAAGGCGGAAAATTGCACTAAAGGGTGTATTAACAGCCCTGGTTGTACTAATAATATTTACATTTCTTGGAAGACTTATTTTTTCCTTCTTTGGTATAACCGTTTCAGGATTTAAAATTGCAGGTGGCATTCTGTTTTTCAGAACAGGCATTCAAATGTTGGAAGCCCGAGTGCCCAGAACCCGTTCTACTCCCAAGGAAGAAACTGAAGCCGGAACCAAGGAAGAAATTGCCTACACCCCCATTGGAATTCCCCTAATTGCCGGTCCCGGTGCTATTTCATCGGTGATGATTTTTTCTTCTGAGGCTGAAAATTGGGAGTATAAATTAGTGTTGCTGGGTGTGATTACCCTTGTTATGGGTTTAACCTATTTCATCTTTCAAATGGCAGACAATTTAGCTCACCGCTTTGGTACCATTGGATTACGAATTACTCAACGAATTATGGGGCTCATTCTCATGGTTATTGCAGTTGAGTTTGTGATTAGTGGTGTTGAACCAATAATCTTAGGTTGGATGCACTAATACATTAAATAAACAACTGGGCACATTAGATTCATCTAATTCGTTACATTCAATATTTATATCTAATCCATTTTCATATAAGCCACACAAAGTGTCTGGTAATGAGGTGATTTTATTATTCCCAATATTTAGTGTTTCTAATTTACTTAAACTTCCAATTGATAGAGGTAATTCAGTCAATTGATTATTATGAATATCCAAGGATACTAGATCATCCAAATTTCCAATAAATTCAGGTAATGCAATTAAATTATTATCATGGATTTGTAAATCTATAAGTCTTTTTAAATATTTTAATTCTGCAGGTAGGATTGATAAGTTATTACCTTCCAGTTCCATTTGTTGTAAAAATTCTAAATGTTGTATAGTTCCAGGGATACTGGAAATTCCATACGCTATCCATTTTATATCTTTTATTCTTTCAACCTGCTTTCCGTCAGAAGTTAATACACTATCTGTCCCAGACCAAGACCATTCAATATCATCAAAAATATTTGTGGAAATAGCATCTAGATTGTTATCCCTTATAAACTGTAGGATAAAATCCATTTACTGATCATATTTCACTTTGGTACAACTTTGCTTTTCAAAATCGACCTTAATTTGATCTAAGATACAGTGGGTAATT
>SCKP01000052.1 GCA_004124405.1 Fidelibacterota bacterium
CATACCAAATTAAATTTGGCTTGTCTTGATAAAATATCTTTCCGCCATATAGGTTATTATCTCCGTACATTTCCCTAGCATCATTAAAACTGCTGAGGATGGTTGGATCAACTTCCGTATCATTATTTAACAGCAGTACAAATTCAGAATAATCATTTTTTAGTTGAGTGAAGCACCGATTGTATCCCCCTGCAAATCCATTATTATTTTCCAGTTCTAACAATTCAACTTCGGAAAAGTTTTCCTTCACCATTTTAACCGAATTATCCGTTGAGCCATTATCAATGACCATGACTGAATAATTGGGGTAATCAATTGCGGAAACAGAATCAAGGCAGGGCTTAAGAAGATGTTTACCATTCCAATTCAAAATGAGTATTTTAATGTGGACGGTCATATTCTTGAATACACTGATTCAATTCCATTAACAAAATATTCCCAGGAGAATTTCTGTTTAAATGTTTTTATATAATTTTCCATTTCAAAAAATGTGCCATTCTTTAGATGTTTTTCTAACATATTCGCCAACTCCGTTGGATTTTCCGGTTCGATGGTGAATCCTGACTGCCCCTCATCCACAATTTCTGGAAGTCCTCCCACTTTGGTAACAATAACAGGGATGTCATAATAATAGGCAATTTGAGTAATCCCACTTTGAGAGGCAGATCGGTAGGGCAATGCTACTACATCTGCAGCTGAAAAATATTCAGCCACATCTGAATCGGGGATATATTTATTATGCCAAGTGACAAAATCGGAAATTTCTAAATCAGATATTAATTGGGTATATTTTTCATCGTTTCCATAACATTCTCCCCCTGCGAGCAGATGGAAATCAAGCCCAATATTTTTTAATTTAGCTACAGCTTTTAATAAAATATCAAATCCTTTGTAGTCCCGAATAATACCAAAATAGAGAATGATATATTTTGCTTTCAATCCCAATTTATTTCTGGCAGTATTTTTGTCTATTTTATTGGGGAAATTGGTATATATGGGATGAAACCGTTTTTCATATATGGGATCATCCACCACTTCCTGCAGTTCCTTTTCTGTTTGACTGGATTGCACAATGTGCCCATCCAACTTCTGAAATAAATAGGTGGTGAGAAAATCCCCCAGAGGTATCTTTTCGTGAGGAAGGATATTATCACATAATGACATTAATTTTGTTTTAGGTGATTTTTTCTTTAGTACACCTGCAATGACTCCCAGGGCAGGTGCAAAAAATGGATTCCAAAATCTAACAATAACCAAATCATAGCGTTTCTTGGCAAGCCTATTTCCTGTGTTGAACCATGTGAGAGGATTTATGGAATCTACCCATCGGTAGCTATTTTCAATTTCTGATTTGTCATCTAAAAATTGAGTTTTTCCAGGGAAAAGAAAATCGGGGTACTGACGGGAGTAGTTTATGACATCCACAGAATGATTGATGGATAATTTCTCAACCAAAATGGAAGTATGTTTGGAAATTCCACCTCGATAAGGCGGCGCTACCGAGATAAGTGCTATTTGCATTTATACCTGGTTTTTTGAATACACAGAGTGGATTTTCTTTTCAGATGTTCCAGATGCTTTTATAAGTAATTCTCCCAATAGACCGATGGAGAAAAACCATAGTCCCAATCCAAATATCATGGCTCCAAATACGATGAGGGCAAAATGTTTTTGAAAGGGTATCCCATATGCGATTTTATCATAAATGGGATAAATCTCACTAATAGTTGAAATGAAAATAAAGACTAATCCAATAGATCCAAAAAAATGGAGAGGTCTATCGAAATACTTTCCTGTAAATAACATAGTGAACAGATCGAAAAATCCATGGAATAATCTATAACCCCCATACTTGGTTTCTCCAAATTCCCGAGGGCGATGATTCACTTTAATCTCAGTAATTGAAAATCCTTTTTGCCCGGCTATTGCAGGAATATAGCGATGAAGACCTCCGTAAATATCTATTGATTTAACCACTTTTCGCCGATATGCTTTTAAACCACAATTGAAATCATGTATTTTAATTCCAGTTAAAATTCTGGTAACCAAATTAAATAGCTTAGAAGGAATCCGTTTTGATGCAGGATCTTTTCTATCCTTTTTCCAACCGGAAACAACATCCCAGCCCTCTTGAATTTTTGCAATTAATCGGGGGATTTCAGCAGGATCATCCTGAAGGTCTGCATCAATTGTAATGATTATATCACCATTTGCTTTTTTAAATCCCTCTGAAAGTGCATCTGCTTTCCCAAAATTCTTAAAAAATTGGATAATAGAAACACGACTGTCATTATCAGCTATTTTCCGCATAATGTTATAAGATTCATCATCGCTACCATCATCTATAAAAATAATTTCCCAATTTGAATATTCATCCAAGGATTTTGTTGTTTCTTTATAAAACTTATCCAGTGAACCCTCTTCATTTAAAACTGGAACAATTATACTGATAGAAGGATTTTCAGTCATTTATTTTATCTAATTTATTTCTTATCAATTGATTATCTGAATCTATTTCAAGTAATTTTTCATAAATATTAATAGCTTCAATAGTTTTATTCATTTTAACGTAAATGTCACCTAGATGTTCTAAAATTACGGGGTTATCCTCATTGTAGCTTAGACTTTTTTCAATGAATTCTTCAGCTTTTTGATAGGTTTCCAATTTATAGTAAATCCAACCGATTGTATCCAGAAAGGCGGCATTTTCAGGTTCAATTGCAACCGCCCGTTCTGCTAATTGAAGGGCATAAATAAAATCTTCTTTAGAAGAATTCTTCCGCTCTGATAAAATGTAAGCATAATCATTTCTCCCACCAGCATCATTCTCATTCTGATTTATCATGTGTAAAAATAGTGAATCTGAACGACTGGTATCATCCATATCTTCGTACATCAATGCCAGGGAATGTTTTGCAGCAACTAAATCCGGCTGTATTGTTAGCGCTCTATGAAAATAATTTTCGGCTTTGAAATAATCCCTTGAATTATAAAAGATAGTGGCTAAGGAAAAAGGGAATGTAACTTCATCTGGAAATTTTGGTAATGCCTGAAGTAAAATCTCAACGGCTTTTTCATTGGACCCAGCTTGTAAATAGGAAAACGATAAGGCTTCATATCCCACAGGAATATCAGAGTATTCATTCATGAGTGTCTTACTGACATTAATCTCATTTTCTATTTGTTCCAAAGAGGAATAGGCAATTAAGAGCATTCTAAGTACTTCTAAAGAATGATTTCCTTTTTCATAAATGGGACTGAGAATATCTACTACTTCATCAAATTTCTCAATTCTAAGATGGAGCTGACTCAAATTAATTATTTGATCATCTGTACTTCCAGCTGTTTCAATCAACTCATACATTAACGAGATAGCTTCTGAATATTCTCCTGAACTATCCGCAATTTCAATTAATAATTCTAAAATCAGCTGGCTTTGGGAAATTGATTTTAATTCCCATAAAATATCCCTAACTAACTCTATATTTCCTGTGGCAACTCCAATTTCATATATTTTAAGGAGAATTTCATTCTGGTGAGGATCGATCTCATAAATATCTTGATAGGTTTTGAGCAAATTAGTCCAATCCTGAGATGAAAATTGAGTATTTGCACGAGCAAACATTATATCCATATCCCCTGGAAAATAAATAAGGAGAGAATCTAATAGTAACTCAGCTTTTGTATTGATTCCTTCCTGGGTATAAAGCTCATAAAGATTCAGTCCTATTTCTTTATTCTTTGGATCTAATTTTAAATTTCTTTCCAAATAATTAATGGCTTCCAAATATTTCCCCTGATAGGTTTTTAAATCGATTAAGGAATGGAGTATTGTAGGAGAATCGGGAGAAAGAGAAAGGGCTTTTTTATAATATTTTTCTGCCATTTTATAATCGTTCTGTAAAAGCTCATACTCACCTTTCATAAAATATTCATAAGCCTCACTTTTTGGGGATGTTCCTCCGAAAAAAAGCGAACTACAAAAAACAATTAAAAGAGCCCATCTAAATTTTATGAACATTTTTCAGTAATATTTGTCCAAATACAAAAATAGGAGGGATTTACCCTCCTATTTCAATAATTGAAATTTGGTTTTATGCTTTATTTGCGAGCAATTCCTTCACAAGACCATCTGCATTTTTTCCTTCTGGAATTCGAACCATTTCACCATTGAACCGTAAAGCGCCTGTTTTATCAGATCTACCCGATCTTATTAACATAATGTGGTTTTTAGAAGATTTTTTTTCCTGTCCTACTTTTTCACCAAAGGATTGATTCTTTGCCATTATAAGTTTTCCTTTTCCATAAAATTAAATTATTTATAATAAAAATACAGTGGTAAAAATACTGGGATTCCACCTATAATTCCGAGGATTTTATACTATTTATTACTACCCACTAATTGGATTCGGTTCTCCAAATATTTCGGATTTGGCTTAGCTGATGTATCTGAATCTGCCATAGATGGTAGATTTTTTGTGGGGGTAATGACCGAAGGTTCAAATTTCCGGGGTGTATTTTGTTGAGATTGGGTGGATAATTTTTCAAAGTCAATATTGGGCAGACCATCTTGATTTAATAATAAATAGGATGCCCCGATAATCATGACCATTGCCAAAGCAAATCCTAGGGCCGGTGCCGGTTCAAATCCAAGTGGTTTAAACTGTATCAACCGTTGCCAGATTGAAGGTCCCAGATTTTCAATTTCACGGATTTTATCCTGGAGGTTTTGGTCAAATTGACTGGATGTTCTTAATAGTGACATTTTGGGTAAATTTTCCATTAATCTGGAAATATCACTCAATTTTTCACAACAATTTTCACAGGCTTCTTTATGAATGGTAAAATTCTCCCGAACCGCCTGTTTTAATTCTCCCTCTATGTAGGCTGATATATTCAGCTCAAAATCGTAACAATTCATTCAGTAAGGTCTCTCCCCTTTCTTTTTTAATAATTCCTGTAATTTTACTCTTCCCCTGTTTATACGGGATTTCACCGTTCCCAGAGGAACTTCCACGATTTTACTAATTTCATCATAAGAAAGTTCCTGAATATCTCGCAATATGATAATTGTCTTAAAATCATCAGGAAGTTCCGCTAAAGCTCGTTGGACGTTTTTTTCGAATATTTGAGCTAAATTCTCATCGTCTGGCCCTACATCAGTACTGGATATAATAAACTCCCTGTCATCACGACTCAATTCTGAAACTGAAAAAGTTTTTCGACGCTTGATTTTCCGTAATTCTGTGCGGGCAAGGTTTGCAGCAATAGTATATAACCAAGTGGAGAATTTTGCAATCTCTCGATATGAATCTTTATGGGTGTATAATTTAATAAGGGTATCCTGGACCAAATCTTCCGCACGATCTATATCATTCAAGAAACGGTAAATAAAATTCAATAATCTGTCTTTATAGCGATAAACAATCTGATTATAGGCTCCCACATCCCCATTTTGGAACTTTTTAATCAGCTGTTCATCGGTCAATTCAAAATTAGACATACTGATTATTACATATTTTTACAATGAGGGGTTGAATAAGAGAAATCTCATTGATAGAGGTTGATTTGCTTAATACATCCAATTTTCTGAGCTCTTGGATAACTTGCACCAATTCGCTGTGAGAATATGCCTTATCATAACGTGATAAGTTGGAGGTAATAATTTTATTTATTCCTGTATAACCGCTGGGTTTGACCTGTCCCATTTTTTTCCAGAGCATTTGTTGATATAAATATACTAAATTCACTAATATCTGGGGGAATTTGGTTCCATTTTCTAAAAGCGATAGGGCTATTTCCATTGAAGTTTGTAATTCTTTTTTTCCCATGCTATCCTGAAAATGCCACATTTGAAATACACGATCAAAACCATCCAGTTTTTCAATATTGTTTTCATTAATTTCATCATCTCCCAACATAAGGGCAGCTTTCTCTATTTCATTTATGACATGCGCGATTGAATCGCCATAAATCCGGATATAATGATCAATTGCTCCCTCGGTAATATTAATTTTTCTGTTATTTATGATAAACTGCACCCATTCTTTCATTTTATTTTCAAAGGGAGTTCGCAAATCTAATAATTCTGAGTGATCTGCAATGTTTTTCAGGAAGCTGTTTTGCAAATCATATTCGGTTGAAATAATTAACAATATAATCTGGGGATTAGGGGCTTGGATATATTGAATCAATTCTTGCCTGCCCTTTTTACTGCTCAGTTTTTTTATCTCCCTGACAATGATAATTCGTTTTTTTTCAAACATTGAAATAGTCGAAAGTTCCCCAAATAACTCCTCTTCAGAATCCTGATCTAAGGAGAGATGTATTTTTACCCCTTTGCCTTGCAGAAATGATTGTGAGAGCTCAAGCATGAAATAATCCTCTAGGAATGAATCTCCACCATAAAGGGCATACACGGGAGCAATCTCCCGCGCTCGAAGTCTACGAATTATTTGACCAATGGATGCGTTTTTCTGACTCATAGTAAATTAACTGATAAAAGTAAATGCTAAAATAGAAACAACAAAACAATACAGCGAAAACAAATAGAATTTCCCACGCGAAATTACATCTAATAACCAACTTATTACCAAATATCCTGTGACAGCAGATGAAATAAATCCAACAATTAATGGGGTGCTAGAAAAATTGATTTGAGGCTCAAAAGAAATTACCTGGAGCAATCCTGCACCTAAGAGAACTGGGATTGCCATAAAGAATGCAAATTTTGCTGCTTTTTGGTGTTGAATCCCCATAATCAGGGCAACAGATATTGTGATGCCTGAACGGGAGATTCCTGGTAAAAGGGCAAATGTTTGCGCAAGTCCAATACAGAATGCAATCATTAAAACCATTTCCCTTTTGGGTTGGTTTTTAAAAAAATAAGTCCCGCCCACAACTAATCCTGTAATCATGAACATCCATTTCACAATAGCTATAGTAAAAGTGGATTCAATCGTGTCTTGGAAAACCAATCCAGCACACACAGCCGGCAAAGTGGCAATTATTAAAAATAAAACAGAGTTCTTAGCGTCCTTTTCACCTTTAATGAATTCAAGCAGCAACTGTTTAAGGTCATCAAAAAAATATACTAAAATGGCAGCTAATGTTCCCATATGTAAAATTACTTCCAAAAGAACCCCTGCTTCATCTACACCTAAAATATGCTGTGCCAATACGAGATGGCCTGAACTGCTTACCGGAAGAAATTCGGTGAGTCCCTGAACAATTCCCAATATAAGTGCTTGAATCCAGTCCATTATTTCAATCTTAAAAATGCAAACATTCGACCGGCATTTTCTCCATCTCGGCGGTAACTATGGTAACCTTGTGATTCATAAGTACAAATGTCAGAGGAGCGAATATTTTTTTTCTGCACTCCTACTGATGCCAGCTGCAGCCTAATCTGCTCGTGCAACCCAACCCTCCATTTACGTTCTTCCATTTTCACTTTCGCTTTATCGTCAAATTTTTTAGCAACTTCCCCATCTACTTCATAACAGCAGATACCGATGGCGGGACCCAAAAAGCATCTAATGTCGCCAGTCTCGGCTCCGTTTTTCTCCATCAATTGAATGGCATTTAGAACAATATTTTCCACCGTTCCCCGCCACCCTGAATGTACCAGACCTATTATATTTTTAGAGGGGTCATGCAAAAATACCGGTACACAATCTGCTACCTTAAGTGTAAGTATTATATCCGGATCTTGGGTAACCAATCCATCAGCAGCAGGGTACATGCCCGGAAACCTGGCGAACTCAACCACGGCAGAATGAACCTGCTCCGGAACTGCAAGATTTTTGGCATTAATTTCTAAATTATGTGCAATTTCCTTACGAGAATATTTAAGTGGATTAAGAGAAAATAGCGCCTTTACATCTGCGGAAATATTTTCAGAAAAGTCTAAAAGTGATTGATTTTCCAAGGGATAAATATAGAAGTATTTTAAGGGATGACTAATTTAGAAAAGGATATATTGAGAGGATCGATGATCTAATGCGAATGTATAAATTCCCCAAATTCAAAAAATCCTTCAAACTCTGTTCCGTCACTGAGCGTATAAATCCCATCCCCATGAAAAAGACCCTCCTTAAACTCGCCGGTATAAACAGAGCCATTGGGAAAATTATATGTTCCAAATCCCTCAAACATATCGTTTTTAAATTCACCCACATATTTTTCACCATTGGATGAAGTATTAATTATATAGGTGCCAAATCCATTTTTCCTTCCTCCTTGAAATTCACCTATATATTTTGACCCGATAGAAGATAAGAAGGTGCCTTGACCATGAAAAAGGCCATCTTGGAAATTCCCTGAATAATTATCACCATTTTCTCCATACCATGACCCAGAGCCATTGAGCACACCATCAATAAATGAACCTGAAAACAAATCACCGTTACTCAATATAAATACGCCTTGACCATTTTTTTTACCATTTTCAAATTCGCCTTCGTAAACTGCACCATTGGGGAACGTAAATACACCTTCTCCATGGCTTACTCCATTAACAAATTCTCCCGAATATACAGAGCCATTTGAAAAGGTAAATGTACCTTCACCATGCATTTTATCATTTTCATATTCACCAATATATTTGGAACCATCAGGAAAAATAAATATACCTTCACCCGATTTTTTACCTTCCTGAAACATACCCATATATTTTGAGCCATCTTCGTATATATAATTGCCATAGCCTTTTATGCAGTCACCGGCGGTGCAGTCTTGAGAAGCTAAGAATGAAAAATGAAAAATGAAAAATGAAAAATATATGAAAATATTCATGCTGTAATTTACGAGATTATCGGGGATAAAGGGACAAATGGATATAAATTAAAAAGAGAAACTAATTTGTCTCCCTTTCTGATTTTGAAATTGTATTTGTTGAGAGATATTAAGGGATAGAAAGGATGATATTGACAAAAATTACAACATCAAGAACATTTAATATACCATCAGAGTTTACATCCCCACATTCATCATATTCTCCATCTAGAATAAGAGTAATCATTGATACAATATCAAGTACATTTAATATTGAATCATTATTGATGTCACCGAGGATACATTCGTTACAATTTTGAGGTTGATAA
>SCKP01000053.1 GCA_004124405.1 Fidelibacterota bacterium
TATTATAAGGAGGAAATTGATGTGATGCAGGTCACAAATATATTTTTTAGTTTGGAAGGCAGAATTGGGAATCCTCAGTCTTTTTCCCTCTGTTTTTTAAAAAATTCCTGGATGATTAAGGTGCAGGGATCTTCCATAATTCCCCCTTTAACTGTCAGTTGATGCTTAAAGCGGAAATCCCTGCACAGTTGATACAGGGAACCACAGCAGCCTTCTTTTTCGTCATACATACCAAATACCACCTTATCAATTCGGGCATTTACCAATGCACCAGCACACATAGGGCAGGGCTCTTTGGTAACATATAGCTGGCAATCTTTCAAGCGCCAGTTTTTTATTGTATTTGCTGCAGACGTAATTGCAATAATTTCTGCGTGGGCTGTGGGATCTGTGAGACTTTCACATTGGTTGTATCCTCGCCCGATGATTATTCCTTTGTGAACAACCACAGCGCCAATAGGTACTTCATCTTGTTCAAATGCTTTTTCCGCTTCCCTGAAAGCAGCCTTCATCCATTTTTCATGGTTATTTTTTATGGAGGTCATTTTTCATTTACCAAATTGAGAATATGGCAGGCTGCTACTGCGGCTGTCTCCGTTCGTAATCGATTATCTCCAAGGGTGACCTGTTGAAAACCAAACTTTTGAGATTTCTTTATTTCAGAAGCAGAAAAATCACCCTCTGGGCCGATAAGTATGCAGTAATCACTTTGGGCAGGTGCAAGTTTAATTAAATGGCGGTTTTCTTCTTCGCCTAAATAAGCAATAAATTTTTCATTATTGATACAATTTTCCATAAATTCCTTCACCGGAATAATATCATTAATTTTAGGAATTAATGCCTTTAGTGATTGCTTCATTGATGAAATTGTCCTTTTTAATATTCGGTTTAATTTGACATTTTTTCTCTCTGAATTTTCTGTTAAAATAAAACTGATTTCCTGGATTCCAAGCTCCACCGATTTTTCAATAAACCACTCAAGTCTATCATGACTTTTCGGAGGGGAAATTCCAATGTGAATGGAGTGCTTTAGGAATCCAATATTATTTTTTCTATTTATTATTTTTAATTTGCAATTTAGTACATTTACGTTTTCAAAAATCGATTCATACTCCCCACCCTTTCCATCAACAACGGTAATTTTATCCCCAATTTTCTTTCTCAGCACCTTTAAGGCATGGTGAGCTTCATCTTCTGGCAAAATAATAAAATCTTCATAAATCTGGGTTGAATAAAAATACTGATCCATCACTCATTTTTCTCAATTAAAATATGGTTTAGAATTTGTATATCACCCTCATGAGAATCTTTTTTTCCCGAATAGGGTTCAATGTCTAACAAATTACAAATCATGGGATAAATATGAATATTTTCAAATGCTGGGATTTGCAGGTTTGATTTAATGTCTGCTCCCAAAGCGTAGAAAATTCCATGCATGTTTGGCAGTTGGGGATCATACCCATGCATTCCACCCAGAGTAAATTCGTCCTCATCCATAGCAGATTGTGTAGTTATGAGCCAGCCTTCATCAGCAAGAAGCAGGAATTCTCCAGTATTATTATTGTTAAAATGAAATCTTTCCGGAATGTTATTTTTTTTCCACACTTTACAATGAGGTATTTTTTGTAATTCCTTGAATAAGGTTTTCCCATACCTTTTATTTCCCTTTTTCAAATCAATTTGAACATGAACGTCCCGACCATTCAAATAAAGGTCGCCTAAACGGCTTATATAATTATCCAAAACAATGCGGCGTTCTTTGCTCACATTTGTCATGCCATGGTCACTCACAATAATTAGATTGAGATTAGAAAATATTTCCAGGCTTTCAAGGTTTTGTAGGAGATAGCCCAACAGGTTGTCCATTTCTTCTATCGTATTCACTATTTCAGGAGTATTCACTCCCCAATCATGGCCGGTATGATCTGGTTCAGAAAAATAAAGCATTACCAAATGCGGACGTTTTTCTTTTGAAAGATTAAACCAAGATATGACTGAATCAATCCGTGCTTTAAAGGGTACACTTCCATCATAATATTTGAAAATAGATGGTGAATATCCTTTTATCGGCGCCTCTGACCCCACCCAGTAAAAGGAAGCTGCTTTTACTCCCTGCCTTTCAGCTGTGACCCATATTGGTTCGGATTTATAAAATTTTGGATCACGTACCTTGTTCCGGTCATACAAACTATACTTTTCCCTGAATTCTTTATCATAGAATGAATTTCCGGTGATGTTGTGGGTACCCGAATATGCTCCTGTAGCAATTGAATAATGGTTCGGAAACGTAAGGGATGGAAATACCGGTATAAGCGCATCTGCCTTTACACCTTCCAATTCAAGTCTATCAAAGTTGGGGGTATCTGCCATTGTTGTAAAGTCATATCGAAATCCATCAAAAGAAACCATGAGCACATAGGATTGGTCACTTGCGAATAATAAAGTAAATAAAAGGGTGAGGTGGATAATCAATTTTCGCAAGTCTGTTTTCCGATATACTTGATACATTCCGGATAAGGCGGACAGAATGAATTCCCATAAATCAATATTTTCTTGGATTTTTCTTCATCGCAAAAATCATCGGAAATCTGACCAGATAATTGATTTGCATGAATATAAAGAACTTCCAAGCCTTTTATCTGCAACAGTTTTTCCGGAATACTGCCATCAAAATTATTGAAACTTATATTTAATGATTTGAGATTAGTCAATTCTCCCAGTTCTATGGGTAAGTCCCCTCCTAATTGATTATTGGTTACATTTAATTTTTCCAAAGCCAACCACCCATTTACAGTAGCCGGCAATGGCCCACTTAACTGATTATTGTGTAAGTCTAATTCAATTAATTTGGACATGTTTCCCAATGAAGCAGGAATAACACCACTTAATTGATTTGACTCTAAATCTAAATTAACCAAATTAATTAGATTTCCCAGTTCCGATGGGATTGTTCCGCTTAGTTGGTTAAATTCTAAATTCAATCTGTATAGGTTCAGATTACCAAGTTCCACCGGGATCTGCCCAGTCAATTTATTTTGTGATAGGTTTAAATACTGTAACTTTGAAAGCTTACCAAGTGCAGGTGGAATCACTCCATCAAATTGATTATTGGATAAATTTAAATAAGTTATTCCATCCATATCACCAAAACTGGAGGGGATGTTCCCAGTAAAAAAATTGGAAGCCAGATACACCCATTTTAGATATTTAAGATTCTCAAATTCTGGAGGCAGATATCCTGAAAGTGTGTTGCTGTTCAAGGCTAAATGCTCCAATGATTTAAGTTCACCAATTTCAGAGGGAATGTTACCAATTAATTGGTTTGAAGATAAGGTTAGGTCCGTTATATTTTTTAATGCCCCAATTTCTCGAGGGATAACTCCAATATATTTATTGGATTCCAACGATAGTTTTCGCAATTGGGTTAGATTACCAATTTCATTTGGAATTAATCCAGAAAGTACATATTCCATTCTACACTCTGTGTTTGTACTAGGTGATGAACAAAATTCAACTAAGCGGCCGTTTTCCCAAATTTGCCAGCCAAGTTCAATGGGGTTTAAATCAGAAGAGGGAGAATTTTTATTATATTGACTATTATTAATGAGTGCTTGTAAAAACTGAATATCTTTCTGGAAATAGCAGTTGTTTTCGAATTCTATAAAACCAGTATCACAACACCACATGGTTGCGAAATAAACCAGCCAGATACAATAAACTCTTAAGATTTTATTTAACACCAATAAGTTTATAAATTGATCCGGTATGGTTTACTATGTATAGTTCTCCCCTGCCATCTTCACCAAATGAGGAAAGGTACAAATCTTCTTCGAGTCCGTTTATCTTCCACTCTTCATAGTTTTGGGAAGCGCCATTTTTTACTGTGAAACTCCATACTTTTCCGGTGCAGTAGTCTCCAAAAATATAATGACCGTATAATTCAGGAATTTGGCGGCCTCTGTAAACATAGCCACCGGTAACGGAACATCCCTGAGCATCATTCTGGTCCCAGCCAATGAGAGTTTTCATATAATTGGCATTATTGGGATATTCAAAAATGGGCAGCACTAACCCATCTTTTTCACAATCTTCTCCTGGAGGATAACAATGAGCTCCTTCCATTTTATTCCAACCAAAATTTGCACCGGGAGATAATGCAGGCAGATAATCAATTTCTTCCCAGCTACTTTGACCCACATCGCCAATATATAAATCCCCGGTTTCTGCATCAAATGAAAAGCGCCAGGCATTTCGGAGACCATAACACCAAATTTCTCCCTTTGCCTTTTTTTCATTTAAAAATGGATTATCAACCGGTATTTCATAGGGTGGTTTTCCATCTACATCAATTCTAAGAATTGTGCCAAAAATGGTTTCTATATTTTGACCATTTTCATGGGGGTCCCCGGCATAACCACCATCTCCCACAGCGATGTAAAGAAACCCATCCGGACCAAAAGCTAATTGTCCGCCATTATGATTTGAGTAAGGCTGCTGAAACTTCAAAATAATTTTTTCTTTTTTTGCATTTGCAATACTGGTTTTTGGGTCAACTTCATATTCAGATATTACTGTGCTGTCTTTTTTATTCACATAATTCACAAATATTCTTCCATTTTTTGAAAATTGCGGATGGAGAGCAAATCCAAGTAAACCTCTCTCATCTCCAGGTAATATAGGTTGGTGTACCTGATGACGGATATTTAATAAAGGAGATGTTGCTACCTCACCATTTATCAAACGCTGAATTACTCCCTGCTGCTCAACAATGAACAGAGTATCTGAATTATTTTCCGATGCGGTGAGATAGACCGGTTTATGGAGTCCTTCAACTAATTTCATTACCTTGAGTTCTTTTGCATTCATGAAAGAGTTAAAGGCTATATAAATAATAATCCAACGCCAGCAAATAGTTGGCTGAATTTTCATTTAGATTTTTTCTTAATAGATAGCGTGAGAATAAATTTAGCAACTGGTTCATCTGAAATTTTGGGAACGGTTGCAATGATTTGCACAGGGAGGTTTTGCCTCTCACCTGTTTCTTCTGCTGCACGCACCAAATTTTGTATGGCAATCCCATCCTCACAAACAAAGTGAACATCACCCTCAGCTCTTTTCAGAAATTCCGCCTTGAAGTCTTTGAAAATCAGGGCTATTTTTGACGTGCTGGCTTGGATATATCTCATTGCTAAAAATCCACCGGTCACATCAGCACCAACTGCTAATACACCAAAATACATGGAGTTTAAATGGTTTTTAGTTCTACGATTTAATTTGATTTTTATTTCTAACTTTGAGTCAGAAATGCTCACCACTTTGGGACGACAATAGAAAATTAATGGAACTTGGGTCAGTCCAAAAAAAAGTATCTGCCATTTAATTTTTGTTTCAGTTTTGATTAATCCAGTCCTAATATAAATGAATATTCTGAATTTACATTATAATCACTGGAAAAAATTTACGAATAAAATTGATTAAAAAATCACCATTGATAAAAAAGACCTCTCAAAATTGAGAGGTCTTTTTATACTATCCGGCTCCTTCCGACCACATAAGTGGTACCAGACAGTTTATATCCTTCTTCTACCTCCTTCTAGGCAAATGCGTGGTATTCATAAGCATATAAAAACTGAGCCGCTGTGAGTACACAGCGGTCACCGAGATTATATGCGATTCGTTCACAATCGGACCGCTTAGTATCCATAACTAATTTGAATTCTAAAATCAATTCACTATCTCTATAACCGATACTTTTGAATTCATACATACCAATCCCACATTGAGTACCAATTGTTATTTGGGGGGTTTCTAAACAAATTTCCTGAAGATATTCTGCCTGGTTTATTTCTTCTACTAATCTTTCATTTTGTTGTGCCATTATACTAATCCTCATTTACGCTTAGTGAATATTAAAAACAGCACAGCCAGCATTTTGTGACGCATTTCACTTTTAATTTCAAGTGTGATTCAACTCACAAATTAAGTGGCTTTATTTTGAAAATATGACGGAGATTTTCAGAACCTTAAAACGTTCTGAATAAGGATACTATCGAGGCTCTTCTGGAGTTGCCGGAGCTACCAGGGAACTGTTTGGCGGGTCTTCAGTTTTGGGAATATTAATTCTACGAAATATTACCTCTTCTTCTTTTTCGGTGTCTTTAAGAAAGTCTGTCCAGAGAAAAGTGAAATAAGATAATATTTGAAAATGGTCAATATCATAAACTCTTTTGGTACGATAGTTTTTTTCACCTTCAATACCATAGGTCCAGGTTCCATCCAACTCAACCTGACTGCTATCTAAATAACCTATCTTGTAATCTGCTGAATATTGAGGTCCTGAAACCAAAAGTTTATCACTTGAAAATGTATATATATTAGGCGGGTTGTCTGGATTGTACACTGAATCTTTTTCAAACATAACCTCATCATCCACTGTCATTTTATCCATTATCCAGGTGCCGGACATAAAATGTTTAAAATCATATCCATAGGATAGACTATCTCTTTCCAGGTGAATCATTTCACCAGCTGCATTGTAAAAGTGTTTTTCCAACACATTGGGATCTGGATGGTAGCGGACATATACTTTTTTATTGCCAGAATCGTAGGTTTCCACCACATCTTCCACCATATCAGAACCACAGGATACAATGAAAATAAAAAGGGGGATTAAAAATGAAAATTGCTGCAATGGAAGGTGCTTTGTCATGGACTGTAATTTACACTAATTATTAGAAATGAAAAAACAATTGACCTGAAGATATAAGAAAAAAGGCAATCCTTTTAACTTTAGAATTGCCTTTTAAAAAATTTATGAGGTTACAAATTTATTACTTTATTTAATCAAGAATTAAATTTACAACGAGAATAATATCCTGGATATTTAGGACTCCATCGATATTTATATCAGCAGCATTAAACTCGCCTGTATCTGGTTCATCCGTACCCAAAATAAAATTTATGAGGATAATAATATCCTGAATGTTTATGGATTCATCTCCATTAATATCTCCCGGTAATGAAGGATTTCCAGTGACCAAAAGACTTACTGCTACACCGGCATTTCCGCCACTGGTAACCATTCGTAAATAGCCTTCATATAATCCATCATCTAATCCAGTTGCATTTGCCTCAACCACTAAAGTTTCTGATGAACCTGCATCTACCTGTCCAGTAGGCGGCGTAACCGAGATCCACTCGGGTCCCTGGCTGAATTTCAGGCTAAGACCATCATGAAGGTAGGCTTGATCAAATGCTACTTCCAGACCATTCGCACCATTGGCATCCTGAATACCAATTGTAGCTGAATGAGTTCCGGTAATAGTATTATAATTCAGGTCAATTTTTCCATCCGAGTATAAAACAAACTGGAAATCATAATAGCTGTCTTCAAAATTTGTCCACCAATGGGCAACATTATCAAACCAAACCACCAATTTATCGCCATCACTATAATAGTACACCTCACCTGAGCAATATGAATTACACTGATCATTCACAGGATTCAGATCATCCCAAAATCCAAAGATTGCAGGACCAGGGGCTGCGGAAGAAGGAATACCTAAATTTTCCCAAGTTGTGGCGTCGCTTCCAAATCCAACCCAGCCATTGGCGTTGATAATGCATTGAGAATATTCTCCCCCAAGGAATGGGAAATTAAAGCCAATATCTATTTGGCCGCCCGCCTGATCATTATGAGGAAAATTATACAGCGTTCCCATGCCTTCAATGTCCACCCAATCCACACTAATTTCAGAATCTAAATCAGAATCGGACCAAAAATTTCCAAATGCATCAGGTCCATCACCAATTTCCGCAAAAGGGGATACTCCTGAATTGAATGTAAGTACCGATCCGGGTTCACCTACATTAGAAATGGTGAGCTCCTGACTTCCTATTTCACCTGATGCCAGAACAAAATCAAGTGAAGGAGAGGAAAATTCTAAATCTGCAAATGGTCCCTCATAGGGGCAATTCATATTATGGGCTTCAAACCCAGCACAGATTGGCATATAATTGGGAGTACCATTTTGAATAGAACCGTCATTATCATCTGCCAAAAGGATTTCTGTCAGGAAGTCCATATCATTATTAGGGCGACCTGTTTGTGCCCAATAAAAAATATCGTCAGAAATATTTACGCCATTTTCATAGCCGTGAAGGGCAATGAGGTTTTCCCGCATTTTCCAGAGAGCGCCCATTATATATTCGCCTAAGCAATGGACTTCTCCACCGCAGGAATTTGCAGGATATTGAAGTGTATTATCCCCATCGCGCAAACAGGTACCATTGCCAAAAAAACCATTCCCGAGACAAGGGTTATTTGTTAGGGTCATGCCCCAGTAATCAGAGCAGCCTTCACTCAATCCGGATGAACTATAAGGAGGTGAATATGGATCATAAATAAACTGCTGAAGACCATGGCCATATTCGTGATAGATCACATCTGCCATCTGATCGGTACCAGCACAACCACCGCCTTCTGAAAATAAATTGATGCCATTATAATCCCAATAGGCATTACAGGGCCAATAGTAA
>SCKP01000054.1 GCA_004124405.1 Fidelibacterota bacterium
AGGTCGATGAAGAACCAACTGAAGTAAAAGATGCCGCGGTGGAAGATGAGACGGAAGAAGTTCAGGCAAGTGAAGAGTCTGTTGGTGAAGATGAAGTGGCTGAGGAAGAATCAGCTGAGGTAGAAGAAGCCCCAGTTGAAAATGAGACGGAAGAAGTTCAGGCAAGTGAAGAGTCTGTTGGTGAAGATGAAGTGGCTGAGGAAGATGCCAGCGGTGATGCAGAAGAATCTGTAAAAGAAAATTCTAAAAATGAGTCTAATGAAGAAGAGTCAGATAATAAGTCAAAGGAAGAAGGTTCTTAACGGAACAAAATAAATCCATCAAGGAATAGTGGAGGGCAGAATGAAAGAACTACTAACAGAAATGATTAAGGCTATTGTAGATAAACCAGATGAAGTGGATATAACTATCACGGAAAGTGAAAATACCAGAATCTATGAATTACGATTAGGCGATGGTGATGTGGGCAAGGTAATTGGAAAAAAGGGAAGAAATGTATCAGCAATTCGTACAATACTTTCCGCAAATAGCGCTAAAGAGGGCGGAAAACGCTCAATTCTTGAAATAATTGAATAATCCACCTCCCCCTGACCTGGTTTCTATGGGTAAATTATTGAAACCACGGGGTCTGAAAGGGGAACTATGGATAACCATTTTTAATGATGTAGATTCAGCATTAAAAGTTGGTATGAAAGTGTGGATGACATCGAGAAACGGAGAGTTTTTCAGTCAAATTATAGAATCGCTGATGATTTCCAGGGCAAAATCTTGGATTAAGTTTGAAGGATGTCATAAGAGAGAGGATGCCGATAATTTAATTGGGTTGAACTTTTCAATTCCGCGGAGTGAATTTACTCCATTAAATGAAAATGAAATCTACCTGGTTGATGTTATAGGAGCCGCAGTTTTAAATGAAGACCGAAAGATTATTGGTTCGGTTATTGACATTATGAGTCTTCCCGCACAGAATGTTGTGGTTGTGGAAACAAAAGAAGGTGAAGTACTTATTCCGTATGTGGATGCTCATATATTGCTTTTTGATAATAAAGAAAAAAATCTCATCGTAAAAGATGTGGAAGGATTACTGAATTGAAACAGGTGTATTTTTTAACACCCTTTCCTGAAATGGTGAAAACAGTTGTATCTGAAAGTATCTTGGGAAGAGCGGAAAAAAAAGAATTGGTACAATTCCATACAAAAAACCTATTCGATTTCGCAGATCCTCCTCATCATCGGATTGATGATTATCCATTTGGTGGTGGTGCTGGAATGGTCTTGAAACCTGAACCTGTATTCAGGGCATTTGATGAAGTATTGGCAGAACTTCCAGAGAGTTCAAATTATAAAGTGGTATTTCCCACTCCTGATGGAAAAGTTTTTGATCATGATGCTGCATTAAATTTAAGTAAATGTCAAAATTTGATTTTTATCAATGGGCATTATAAAGGTGTTGATCAGCGGATACGGGATGAGTTGGTGACAGATGAGATTTCGATTGGCGACTATGTAATGACGGGGGGCGAATTGCCTTCGTTGGTTATCTTAGATGCAGTGGTGAGGTTGATACCGGGTGTGCTGAATAGCTATGAATCAGCAGAAACAGATTCATTTGCCGGGGCATTATTAGACTGCCCTCACTATACACGGCCAGAGACTTACAGAGAATTGGATTCTCCTTCAGTATTATTATCTGGAAACCATAAAGAAATTGCGAATTGGAAAAAGAAAAAGAGCGAAGAAAAAACCAGGATCAGGCGGCCTGATCTTTGGGAAAAATATAATAAATTAGAAGATGGAAAAATAAGATATGAATAATTGGGAAAAAAATAATTCAGAATATAATTTTGGTGATCCGGAAAACTCTGAAATAGAATATTATTTGTCTATGCCGGAAGAAAATGAAGATGTTGCTACAGAAGAAAAGGATGATGCTGAAGGGGGAGAAACTGCAGTCGAAGAATCTCCAGAAAAGATAAAAACAGAATCAACTGAGGATACTGAAGTTGAAGCAGAAGATACTGCTGAAGCTACAGTAGAAGAACCCGTTGTTGAAGCTGAAATTGCAGAAACTAAAGAGGAAAAGAATTTAGATGAACCTAGTGAAGGAGCACCAGTTGCTTCTGACACCGTGGAAGAACAAACTGAAACTATTGAAGCAGTGGAAAATGTTGAGAAACCCGTGGAATCAAGTGCTGAAAAAACAGAAGAGGAGCCAACTGCTAAAACTGAAGATTCTCCTGCTGCTATTGAAATGGACCCAGAAGAAGCAGCACATCTTGCGATGCAAACTAAAATTGTACAAGCAACCTATGCCGACATTCGCAAAGATCTGCCGGAATTTCGTTCGGGAGATACTATTTCTGTAGGATATCGGGTCATTGAGGGCAACCGAAGCAGAGTCCAGAGTTTTGAAGGTGTAGTTATTAAAATTTCATCTGGTCATGGATTAGATAAAACTTTCACTGTCCGTAAAATATCTGGAGGAATTGGTGTAGAACGAATTTTTCCTTTCCATTCGCCTAATATTGAATCTATTAAAGTACTGAAAGAAGGAAAAGTAAGAAGAGCAAAACTTTACTATTTGAGAGGGCTTAAAGGAAAAGCCGCTCGGATAAAGGAAAGAGTAAAATAAATATATTTATAACTATGAGGCCTCTGGTTAATCCGGAGGCTTTTTTTTGTTATATTTTTTTAACAACAATCATTCCTTAATTTATAGCCATGACATTCTTCACAAAAATCTATCGAATGGCATGGATAGTACTTATTGTATTAATTATTTTCTTAGATAGAAATAATCAGTACTGGGTTGTAGGGACAATTATATTATTGTTGTTACTATCTGGAATTGCTGTCCTCAGATTTCTTGATTCTAGAAATGAATGGCGTAAAATTATTAAGGAAGAATCATTGGATAAAGATATTCCCTGATTAATCCCATCAACTTTCCATAAATTAAATTCTAATTTAAATATAAATAGCCCTTTGAGGGCTATTTATCATTTAGCCTGGCCATCCTATGTAAGGGAAATAAGTGGTACCGTCGCCACTTTTTTCTTTTTTAGGTTGAAATTGTTATTTGAAAGTATAATTAAAAACGAGTTAAATTAACCCGTCGTGATTTTTCCAAATTGCCGCGACTTTAAAAAATGCAGCTAAAGAGGGTTAAACCGGTTTAGCGCCGGTTTTTTATTTTATGACAGAAATACAGAAAATATTATCAAAGCGAATCCTCATATTGGATGGGGCTATGGGCTCTCTCATTCAAACCCACAATCTCATTGAAAATGATTACCGAGGGGAAATCTTATCTAATCATCCCCAGGATTTAAAGGGTAATCATGACCTATTATCTCTAACCCGCCCGGATATTATTGAGGATATCCACAAATCATACCTCAGTGCCGGGGCAGATATCATTGAGACAAATACATTTAATTCCAACGCAATATCTCAATCTGATTATAACCTTGAAAATTATGTTTATGACCTAAATTTACAGGCGGCGAAAATTGCACGTAAGGCAGCAGATTATTTCACGAGTCAAACACCTGCTCAACCCCGTTTTGTTGCCGGAATATTAGGTCCTACCAGCAGGACAAGTTCCATGTCGCCCGATGTTGATGACCCAGGTTTTCGCAATGTAACCTTTGATGGATTAGCAACAACCTACAGTGATCAATGCAATGGCTTATTGGATGGCGGTGCTGATATTATAATGGTGGAAACTGTCTTTGATACCCTCAATTGTAAAGCTGCTTTATATGCAATTCAGGATACTTTTGAAGCGAGAGGGAAATCTGTACCTGTTATGGTTTCTGTTACTATTACTGATGCCAGTGGACGTACCTTGTCCGGGCAGACAATTGAGGCATTCTGGTATTCTGTCCGTCATATGGAACTTTTGAGCGTAGGAATTAATTGCGCCTTGGGTGCTGTAGAAATGCGACCGTATCTTGCGGATTTATCTGCTATCGCAGATGTGCCTATTAGTGTACATCCCAATGCAGGGCTGCCAAATGAATTGGGAGAATATGATCAATCCCCAGAGTTCATGGCAGATATCTTAGGTGAGTTTGCTGAAAGTGGATTGGTGAATATAGTAGGAGGCTGCTGCGGAACTACACCGGACCATATAAAAGCTATTTCTAAGAAATTACAATCAATACTGCCAAGAACAATCCCTAAAATACCAGAATGTACCAAACTCAGCGGATTAGAGCCGCTTAATATTAATACAAATTCACTCTTTGTTAATATTGGTGAACGAACCAATGTTTCAGGTTCCAGAAAGTTTGCTGGCCTCATCCGGGAAGAAAAATATGAAGACGCATTGTCAGTGGCAATCCAGCAGGTGGAAGGCGGTGCGCAGATGATTGATGTGAACATGGATGAAGGATTGCTGGATTCAGAAGCCTGTATGGAGATATTTCTTCGAATGATTGCATCTGACCCAGCAATTTCCCGAGTACCCATTGTAATAGACTCATCCCGTTGGGAAGTAATAGAAACGGGTTTAAAAAATATTCAGGGCAAGGGGGTAGTCAACTCCATCAGTTTGAAAGATGGGGAAGAAGCCTTCTTAGAAAAGGCAGGAAAAATTCAGAAATATGGTGCTGCCGTCATCATAATGGCATTTGATGAAAAAGGCCAGGCGGATACCTACGAACGCAAGATTGAAATTTGCTGCCGATGTTATAATCTGCTTACAATTCAGGGAGGATTTGCTCCAGAAGACATCATTTTTGATCCGAATATTTTTGCTGTAGCAACAGGACTTGAAGAACACAATGAATACGCACATGCCTATATTCGTGCCTGTAAAAAGCTTAAAGAGTTGTACCCCCTTTCCCTCATCAGCGGCGGAGTAAGTAATTTGTCATTTTCCTTCCGAGGGAATAATGCTATCCGTGAGGCAATGCATACCGTCTTTCTGTATCATGCCATTCAATCTGGAATGACTATGGGCATTGTTAATCCGGGGCAGATTTCTATTTATGATGACCTAACACCTAAATTGAGAAATATCATAGAGGACGTTCTCTATAACAGATCTCCAGAAGCAGGGGAGAAATTATTAGAAGCAGCCCAGGGGATTGAGCAAAAACAAGCAGTCAAAAAAAAGGACTCCGCCTGGCGGAAACTTCCCATTGGAGAGAGGCTCACATACTCATTAGTGGATGGCATCACTTCTCATATTGAAGAAGATACCGAGGAAGCCCGGAAAGAATTAGAGGACCCTGTAAAAGTAATTGAAGGACCCCTTATGGATGGAATGAACAGGGTTGGCGATTTGTTTGGGTCGGGAAAGATGTTTTTACCACAGGTGGTTAAATCCGCCAGAGTCATGAAAAAAGCTGTCACTTATTTAACTCCATTTTTAGAAAAAGCAAAAAAATCCCCCAGCAAAAATGGGAAGATTTTATTAGCAACGGTCAAAGGGGATGTACACGATATTGGTAAAAATATTGTAGGGGTTGTCCTGGGCTGTAATAATTATGTTATCATCGATCTGGGCGTGATGGTTCCGGTTCAGAAAATATTGAAGACTGCTAAAGAAGAAGAAGTCGATATAATCGGGCTTAGTGGACTTATTACTCCCTCACTTGATGAAATGGTTAATGTTGCATCTGAAATGGAACGAACAGGCGTTAAATTGCCATTATTAATTGGAGGAGCTACGACTTCCAAAGTACACACTGCTATAAAAATAGAACCGGCATATTCACATGGAACCATTTATGTGACCGATGCCTCAAAGAGTGTAGATGTTGTGCGTAAGCTGCTATCCAAAAATAGAATGGAATTTCAAAACGAAATGAGCGAAGAATATGCCCAAATCCGATTAAAAAGAAGGGACGGTCAAAGAGTAAAATATCTTACAATTTCAGAATCTAGAACTAAAAAATATCAAATAAACTGGGATAATTATTTTCCACCAGAACCTGTCACTAAGAATGCAATAATCCTCAATAATTATCCATTGGAAGAACTTGTTCCCTACATTGATTGGACACCTTTTTTTATAACATGGGAATTAAGGGGGAAATATCCTTCAATTCTGGAAGATGATAAATATGGAAATGAAGCTACAAAACTATTTAAGGATGCAAAACAATTGCTCAATGAAATAGTTAAAAATAAATTATTAAATGCAAATGCAGTTGTACATATTTTCCCAGCTTCATCAGTGGGGGATGATGTGGAAATTTATGACTTGAATGAAGATGCAATTGCACAAGTCCATTGTCTCCGGCAGCAAATTAAAAAAGCAGATTATCAATTTTGTCTTTCAGATTTTATCGCTCCAAAAGATTCTGGAAAACAGGATTGGCTTGGAGCTTTTGCCGTAACAACTGGTATTGGATTAAATAAAATCGTGGAAGAATTTGAAGCGAATGATGATGACTATAATGCAATTATGGCCAAAGCATTAGCAGATCGATTAGCAGAAGCATTTGCTGAAAAATTACATGAACTAACCCGAAAGCAATATTGGGGGTACGCAACAGAAGAAAATTTGTCTTTAGAAAATGTGTTGAAGGAAAAATATTATGGAATTAGACCGGCACCGGGGTACCCTGCCTGCCCGGACCATTCTGAAAAAGAAACACTGTTTAAACTGCTCCATGCAGAGAAAAATACTGGAATAATGCTTACATCTAGCTTTGCAATGGATCCACCTGCATCAGTATGCGGTTGGTATTTTTCACATCCGGAATCCAAATATTTCAGCATAGGGAAAATTTCTAAAGATCAACTTATTGATTATTGTGATAGAAAAGAAATGGAATTGGAAGGAGTGAAGCGGTTTATTTCACCCTATCTGTAGGAAAAAACCAACCTGAACCAGAATTAGCATAAGGATATAGATGAAAGTAATTGAGCATATTAACAATGCAAAAGACCCTATTTTTAGTTTTGAAATAATTCCCCCTATAAGAGGGAAAAGCGCCCAGGAAATTATTGATATTGTGAAAGATTTAGAGCCTTTTAATCCTCCTTTTATTGATGTAACCAGCCACCCGGCTGAAGCATATTATGAAGAGGGTTCAGATGGAGAAATTAAGCGGCGTGTTCGTAAAAAAAGACCCGGCACCATTAGTATCTGCGGAATTATTCAGAATCGGTTTAAAATTGATACAGTTGCCCATTTATTATGCAGAGGCTTTACACGGGAAGAAACCGAAGATGCAATTATTGAGCTCAATTATTTAGGTATTCATAATATATTGGCTGTGCGAGGAGATGAGACAAATTATAAAAAGCCGGTACATTCGGGGCGAACGGTCAATGTATATGCTTCAGATTTAGTGAAGCAACTGAATGATCTACGATCGGGTAACTATTTGGATGAAATTTTAAATGCTGATCCGGTAGATTTATGTATTGGTGTAGGAGGGTATCCGGAGAAACATTTTGAGGCACCAAATCTCAAAAAAGACATTGAATACCTAAAGCAAAAAGTTGATGCAGGTGCCGATTATATTGTCACCCAAATGTTCTTTAATAATGCGGACTTTTTTAATTTTAGGGATGAATGTAGAATGGCAGGTATAAAAGTTCCAATTATTCCCGGATTAAAAATTCTTAATAATCCCAAACAGTTGACATCAATTCCTAAAAACTTTTTTGTAAACATTCCCACGGAACTTTCGGAGGAAATTGAGAAAAATTTAAAGCATACTCGCGAAATAGGAGTTGAATGGTGTGTGAAGCAATGTGAAGAATTATTGGATAGCGGTTTAATGACCATTCATTTTTACATCATGAGTGGTGCGAAAGCAGTAACAAAAGTATTGAATAAATTGAATAAATAATTCATTGTAAATTTACCATCTTGAAAGGAAATGAAAAAATTGAGTAACCACCTATTTACATCAGAATCAGTAACTGAAGGTCACCCGGATAAGGTCTGTGACCAAATATCCGATGCCATTTTGGATGCGATTCTTGAAAACGATCCCAATGGGAGAGTAGCCTGTGAGACCCTCACCACTACAAATCTCGTAATTATTTCAGGAGAAATAACCACAAATATTCACCCGGATTATGAAAAAATTATTCGGGAAACAATCCGCAAAATTGGATACACCGATAATACAACAAAATTTAGTGCAGATAAAGTTGGGGTACAATTGTATATTGATGAACAAAGCCCAGAGATTGCACAGGGAGTTAACGAGATGAATGACAGGGAACAGGGTGCGGGAGACCAAGGATTAATGTTTGGATTTGCCTGTAAGGAAACCCCCGAACTCATGCCGCTACCGATCCAATTAGCACATCGTTTAACACAAAAACTTGCCGAAGTACGAAAAAATGGAACGCTGCCCTGGCTCCGGCCTGATGGCAAATCTCAGGTAACGGTTGAATATGATGGTTTTATCCCAATTTCTATTTCGAAAGTTGTCATAGCAACCCAGCATGATGATATGTTAGATACATATTCTACTGAAAAGGAAGAACATACATTCATTACAAAAGAAATAGTTGAAAATGTTATTACTCCGGTACTTGATAATTATGA
>SCKP01000055.1 GCA_004124405.1 Fidelibacterota bacterium
GTGTCTGTGGTGGCACAGGAAAGATTGATTTATTTGGAGCGTGTTGTACGGCTACAGAAGAATCTCCCTGTATTATAACAGGATGTGATTTACCCGATTCAACTGTGTATTTAACCGAAACCAGTATGGCGTTTAATTCCTCTAAAGCAATTAAAGAGATTAAACTTACTTTGGAAGGTTCGGTAATTCCTAGCTCACCTCTATTAGGGTCTGCCGGAGATGCTGGGTTTAATTGGTTAGGTTACTCAAATAGTAGTAATTGGGTATTTGGAAAAAACCAAAATGCCGGTACATTAATCCCTGCTGGTAGTTGCGGTAATTTATTTAATATTGACTACCTCAATAACCCTGTTTCTATCTCTGTTGAAATCAAAGACGAAAATAATACCGTTATAGGCTTTAGTTCATATTTCGATTCTGGATGTTCAGAAGAATCTGCTTGTAATTATAATCCATATACAATTGATTATATCTCTGGATCCTGTAATTATCCTGAGGAAGAATACTTAGATTGCAATGGAGAATGTTTAAATGATTTTGATGAGGATGGTGTATGTGATGAACTTTCATTATATGATAGTCTCATACCAACTACCTATACTGTCAATGATATTTATCCAAATCCATTTAATCCTATTGCAAATATTATTTATGGAATACCGGAAAATGCCCATATCCGTATTTTAGTCTTTGATATTAGAGGAAGACAGGTTGCAAAGTTAATGGATTCTTTTCAATTTGCAGGGTATCATGCTATAACTTGGGATGCGTCCTCTCAACCAAGTGGTGTGTATCTCATAAAGATATTAAGTGGGAGATTCAATAGCACCCAAAAGGTTGTACTTATGAAATAAATAAAAAAGCCCGGCACTACCGTGTTTTTTATGCTTCTTCTTTTAAGGTTTCAACAAATTGGGATACCGTTGCCTTTGCATCTCCAAAAACCATATAATTATTTTCATAACCAAATAGCTCATTGCTAATACCTGCAAATCCAGGATTCATGGATCGTTTTAATACAAAAGTGGTCTTGGCATAATCCACGTTAAGGATGGGCATACCATAAATGGGACTGCTTTCATCATGTCGTGCTGCTGGGTTAACCACATCATTGGCTCCAATAATAAGTGCCACATCAGTACCGGCAAAATCATCATTAATTTCGTCCATATCAAATAATTTATCATAAGAAATATTAGCTTCAGCAAGGAGTACATTCATATGCCCCGGCATGCGTCCGGCAACGGGGTGGACTGCAAACTTCACATTTACCCCTCCTTTTTCCAGCTCATCTGCTAATTTGCGGACTTCATGCTGAGCCTGAGCTACCGCCATTCCATATCCGGGAACAATGATGACAGATTCTGCAGACTGCATGGTATAGGCAGCATTTTCCGCACTCATTTCTTTAATGGAAATCTCCTCAGCAGATTTCGGGCTAGTTTTTGTAGCATCAACTTTACCGAATGCGCTGAAGAGAACATTGGCTAGGGATCGGTTCATGCCTTTACACATGATATTGGTTAGGAATATTCCGGAGGCTCCCACCAAGGCACCACTCACAATTAATGCTTGATTACCTAAAACAAATCCCGTGGCAGCTGCGGCAATACCCGAATATGAATTTAGCAGGGATATGACCACAGGCATATCGGCACCACCAATGGGGATCACGGAAAGTACTCCAAGTAATAATCCAATACCCACAATGACATAAAATGCAGTCATATTCTCTGGATTCATAACAAAGAAATATGCTGCAATAATTACTCCAACTAAAATGAGCAGGTTGATTATGTTTTGTCCGGGATAGGTAATAGGCTGACCACTTATTTTACCCTGCAATTTTCCCCAGGCAATAAAACTACCGGTAAACGTCAATGAGCCAATAATGACGGAAAGAACAATGGTAATCATGGTTGTGGTCAGGTCACTGTTATTTTTGGTTAATTCTGCCAAATAAACTTCTTTGCCATTTAAATATTTAAACAGTTCAGCTGATGCAACCAATGCCGAAGCACCACCTCCAAATCCATTGAAAATAGCAACCATTTCAGGCATGGAGGTCATGGCTACTCTAATTGCCGTAATAGCGCCAATTAATGTACCAAGAGCAATTCCACCTATTACCCATTCAAGTGGTATGGCATCCATTTTAAACAGAGTTGCAATGATGGCAATCAGCATACCAACAGCTGAAAGAAAATTACCCTGACGGGCAGTATTTACTTTTCCAAGCCGTTTAATTCCTAAAATGAAAAGAATGGCGGAAACGATATATGAAATCAATATGAAATTTGAATTCATTATTTGCTTCCTTTCTTTTTGAACATTTTAAGCATTCGATCGGTTACCAGATATCCGCCCACTACATTAATTGTACCAAAAACGATGGCACAAAATCCGAGAATTGCCAATAGCTTATCATCGCCGCTGGCACCCACGGCAAGTAATGCACCCACAATGGTTATGCCGGAGATTGCATTAGAACCGGACATGAGCGGTGTATGCAATTGAGGAGGTATTTTACCAATAAGTTCTGCCCCTGCAAAAGTGGCTAATACTGCAATAAAAATCAAGCCGATTAGTTGTTCCATTATGAATTCCCCTCAATAATATTTTTTGTCATTTCATGAATTATCTTTTTCTCATGGGTTACCAGACAGCCCTTGATAATATCATTTTCCAGATCAAATTTAATTTTTCCATCATCAATAATTTCTGTGAGTAATTTGGATATGTTTTTAGATAACATTTGACTGGCATGGTAGGGAACTTGGGCCGGCAGATTTAGTCTGCCATCAATTGTAACTCCGTTATGTTGAATTATCTCACCGGGTTTGGTGAGCTCACAATTTCCCCCATTCTCAGCGGCCATATCAATGATGCATGATCCGGGCTGCATATCATTCACCATATATTCTTTTATAAGAATGGGCGCTTTTTTACCAAAAATGAGGGCAGTTGTAATAATGGCATCAACTCGTTTCGCAGCATCATGAAGCAGTTCCATTTCTTTGCGGATAAATTCTTCATTCATCTCTACAGCATAACCACTATCAGTTTCAGCGGAATTATCTAAGTCCATATACAGGAATTTTGCTCCCAAAGATTCAACCTGCTCCCTGGCTGCAGGACGCACATCAAATGCTTCTACTTTTGCCCCCAATCTTTTTGCAGTGGCAATGGCTTGGAGGCCAGCTACACCAGCTCCAATAACCAGAACAGTTGAAGGCTTAATGGTTCCGGCAGGTGTCATGAGCATGGGAAAAAACTTACTCATGTGGGAAGCGGCATTCAGAACTGCTCGATACCCCCCAACCGTTGCCTGTGAACTCAAAACATCCATTGATTGGGCATAGGTACTTCTAGGTATCAACTCCAGGCAAAATGATGAAATATTTTTCTCAACCAATCGTTTAACCAAGGCATGATTTGTAAAGGGAGCCAAAAGTGAAATGAGGCAGGTTCCATTATTTAATTTGGATAATTCTTCTTCTGTAGGGGGATTAATTCGTATAATCAGGTCAGCATCAGAATAAACATCTGATACGATTTCAGCGCCGGACTCTGCATAGTTTTCATCTGCAATAAATGAACCGTTTCCTGCTCCGGTTTCAATTTTAAATTTTAAAAATTCTGAAGAAAGCTTCTTAATTTCAGCCGGTAGAATGGCAACACGAGTTTCACCCGCCAATGATTCTTTTGGAATGCCAATAATCATTTGTTGTACTCCTAGTTCATTTAATGTATATATTAATGGAAATGTTTAAATTCAAGCGCTAAAATTCAAGGTGAAATTTACGCAGGGAATGGAATTTATTTTCACAATTAAAAGATAAATATATACCAATAAATGTATCCATTCAATTTGTAAATTTCTTATTAATTTCCTGTGCAAATTATGAATACAGAACTCCAATATGACTTACATGAAATAGGGGATGCTTCACAAAAAGCTATCGTTGCCATTCATGGCTGGCAGGGTGACCGAAATAGCATGTTTCCTCTCATAAAATCAATGAACATTAAAAATGTTGGCTGGTATTTATTAGAAGCGCCATTTAGGGTTCAGAATGGGGTAGGGTTTAGTTGGTCCTATGAAAAACAAAATGGTCAATGGGAAATAGATGAACCTTGGCGATTACTTAATGATTATTTTGGCGAATTATTTAAAATATATGACTCAAGAAAAATATTTGTAATGGGATTTTCTCAGGGTGGATTGGTCTGCTTTGATTTTGTATTATTTTTAGATGAACCATTAGGCGGTGTTTTTCCTATCGCTGGCTTTTTACGTCAGCCTGAATATAATGGTGTAAGATTTCACAATTGCCAGAAAAATACTCCTATTCTCATTGGTCATGGAATGGAAGATGACAGGGTGCCCGTAGAGTCCTCCCAAAATGCGTATAAAAAACTATTGGCGCAAGGAGCAAATGCGGAATTACTATTATATAAAGGCAAACATAAAATAGGTGTGGAGTTTATACGAAAAATAAAGGAGAAAATACAATCATAATGAAACATGATTGGGATGTGATTATTGTGGGCTCTGGTTTTGGCGGCTCTGTATCTGCCCTGCGCTTAGCTGAAAAGGGTTATAAAGTTTTGGTGATTGAAAAGGGGAAACGCTATCGAACGGAAGATTTCCCCAAAACCAATTGGAATCTGCGTAAATATTTCTGGATGCCCCGCCTATTTTTATATGGCATTCAATGTATGACCTTATTGAAAGATGTATTCATTCTCCATGGTGCAGGGGTTGGCGGCGGGAGCCTTGTATATGCAAATACATTACTGGTTCCACCGGATGAAGCATTTGACAGTGGCAATTGGCCTGGCTCAAATTGGAAGGACAAGCTGGCACCATTTTACGAAAAGGCAAAACAAATGTTGGGCGCAACTCCTGCAAAATATCAAGGAGAAACCGATAAACTTCTGAGTGACTGCGCCCACCTCATGGGAAAGGGAGATACTTTCCACAGTGTTGATGTAGGGGTATATTTTGGTGAAAGTGGAGTAAAAGCAGCCGACCCCTATTTTGATGGTAAAGGACCTGAACGGTCTGGTTGTACTCTATGTGGCGGCTGTATGGTGGGTTGTCGCTATAATGCCAAAAATACACTGGATAAAAACTACCTCTATCTGGCAGAACAATTGGGAGTAACCATTTTACCTGAGCAGGAAGTACAAAATATTAGCCCCCTGGATGATGGAGGATACCAACTTACCATCCGAAAATCAACAGGTATTAATCGCCCCATTCAAAAACTTCAATCCAAAAAAGTTATTCTATCTGGTGGAGTAATGGGAACGGTCAAACTACTGCTGAAATGCCGGGATAATGGCAGCCTAAATGAACTATCTCATAAGTTAGGAGATTTTGTGCGGACCAATTCAGAGGCAATTCTTGGGGTAAAACTAAATAAGGCTCCTGCAGAAGATTTCACCAAGGGCATTTCCATTTCAGCAGGATTTTACCCTGATGAAAATACCCATATTGAAACAGTTCGGTATGGGAAGGGACAGTCTGCAATGGCATTGATGACCACCCTTTTACCAGATCGAAAAATACCTCTTCCAGGGTTCATTCGCTGGGGAATATCTATTGCTCGATCCCCCCTGCAATTTATCACCAATTTAGTTCCTATAAATTGGGCCAGGAAAACAATTATTCTATTGGTCATGCAGCCGGTAAATAATTACTTGAAACTGAATTATAAACCACGATGGTGGCGCCTGGGTGGAAAATCCATGAACAGCCGCTCAAATACAGGGGAGAAAATACCTTCTCATATACCTATTGGTGAAAAGACGGCTGAAATGATTATCCAAAAAACCGGCGGCACCACCATTACCAGTTATATGGATTCTATATTTGGCATTCCCACAACGGCACATATTCTAGGGGGAGCCATAATGGGCATTGACTCAGACTCAGGAGTAATTGATGGTAATTTTGAAGTCTTTAATTATCCCGGACTATATGTGGTAGATGGATCTTCAATCCCTTCTAATTTAGGTGTGAACCCCAGCCTCACCATTACCGCTATGGCAGAATATGCTATGAGCCGGTTTCCGGAAGCGTAGAGATTTAAGATGTAAGATTTAGGTACTGGGTGCTAGGTACTTGGATCTGGGGAAGATGGGAGTAGGAAATAGGGAATGATGAATTCCACAATCTTAAATCCTAGTATCTAGTAACTAGCTCCCAGCTCCCAGAACCTACCCCCCTGAGAAACTATGATAAATAATTATCCAACTCCCGCAACTAACAATTACCAACTAACAACTAAATTCTTCTAAATTACTACCTATGAGTGTACGCATTTCAAATAATACAATGGAGGTGTTTAATCCAGCAACAGGGGAAGATTTAGAACAAATCTCTATGACAACCCTCCAGGATTTAAATTCCATTCTCCAGAAGGCACAAGCTGGAGCAGAAAAATATAATTACAGCAGTTTATTTCGTCGCCAGAAACTTATGACCCAATTTCGGAAGGGGATTGTGAAGCGAATGGATGAATTTGTTGAGACTATTTGTTCGGAAACAGGAAAAAAACCGGATGAAGGATTAATGGAGGTGTTCATTTCCCTGGAGCATATTAAGCAAACTTCTCATCATCTCTATGAAGCGCTGGGGAAAAGAAACCGGCGGAGTGGTATATTGAAAACACGGAAAGCCTGGGTAGAATATGAACCTCTGGGTGTTGCCGGTATTATTTCTCCTTGGAATTATCCCCTTATTCTGGCCGTATCACCACTGGTAGAAGCATTGCTGGCAGGGAATACTGTGGTTTTAAAACCATCTGAGCATACTCCCTTAACCACTCAGCTTTTAAAAAGGGTGTGGGATGAGTCCACAGAACGAACTGAGCTATTCCAACCAGTCTATGGCGCTGGAGAAGTTGGGAGTGCCTTGGTTACCTCCCCTCTAACGGATGTGATTTGTTTTACGGGCAGTACGGCAATCGGTCGAAAAATTGCGGAAGCCTGTGCCCCTCTGTTTAAACCCGTAATTCTTGAACTTGGGGGTAAAGACCCCATGATCATTTTAGAAGATGCGGATATAAATCGTACTGTAGATGCTGCTATATGGGGTGGGCTGAGCAATGCAGGACAAACATGTATATCAGTGGAACGGATTTTTGCTCATGAAAAGATATATCCTGAAATTGTTGAAAAATTGAAGAGGGAAATCCAAACTCTATCATCGGGAAAAGGAGATACCCCTATTGGAGCTATTTCTGTGGATGCAAGTTTAGATAAGATTAGAGAACAGGTAAGTGATGCAAAAAATAATTCAGATGTATTTGAAGGAAATGCAGATGAAGGGCGCTTTATTCCCCCTTGTTTAGTGGTAAATCCGCCGTTTGAGGCTAAAATACTTCAAGAAGAGACATTTGGGCCTGTGATGACAATTCATCCCTTTCAATCTGATAATGATGCGATAGAATTAGCAAATAAGACGGGCTATGGACTCAGTGCCTCTGTTTTTGGCAAAAGTAAGAAACGAATCAATTATATTTCCCGTCGAATTAATGCAGGGGTAGTTTCAATTAATGATGTAATAACCCATTACGGAATTGCAGACCTTCCCTTTGGAGGGAAAGGACTCAGTGGTATAGGGAAGGTGCATGGAAAAGAAGGACTGAGAGCATTCAGCCATCAAAAAAGCTATATGAGTAATCGGATTTCTTTTAAAGCGGAGTTCTGGTGGTATAAAAGGAGCAATAAGTTTGCCCAGGTTCTACACAAGTTGATTAAATGGCAGTATTCCTGATTGTAGGTTAAAGTGGTAAGAGTACCAGTTGATCGGTCTGGTGTGTATCTTTGCGATCATAATTTTCTTCACAGATGAGGGTTCCATTGTTTTCATAGGTTCTCCATGTGCCAATTCGATGCATTTTGTCATATTGACCGGTGAGGCGAATTTGACCATTATCCCAATAGTATATAATTTTCCCATGGACAAGCCCGTTCTTATAATGTTTAACTAATTTTAACCGCCCTGTCTTTTGGTTGATTATTCTATGATAGCCGTTCTTTTTCAGTCTTATCTGCATTTCTTCTCAGTAATGAATATATGTTAACTCTTCCTTCACAATGGTAAAAAATTAACTCTCCCTCGATGCCTGTTAGGTGATCTGCGTCACAAAATGTAATGCAGTTCCGTCGATAAGTGCCATTTTTAATCAAAAAATGACCCAGATCACGAAAATGGAGTGATTTATAAATGGTACAAATATCTTCATTGCTTAAAAAATCTCATATTAGTAATACTGTAATTACTGGTAAATTTAATTACCAAACCGTTCATTAAATTAAAGGATTAAAAAATGCAAAAAAACCTGACCATTATTCTCATGATTATAT
>SCKP01000056.1 GCA_004124405.1 Fidelibacterota bacterium
TTTGAACTGGTAGCTGCTTTTTACTGAAGCCTCCCATTAATCTGAATGTTAATGCATCATTTAAGGATAGAGTCCGAATTATTGAATAATTAAAGGTTAATCTTTCATAAGAGAAATCACTGCCGATAGCCTTATCTGCATATTCATAGCCAATATCAAATCTATAGGGGTTTTCAATATTTACTATTGAAACTGTTTTAAGTATTCCCTCGATATTAATTACTCGCTCCTCATTTTCGTCATCAATTTCATAACGGGTACTATCGATTAAAAAACGGTAGGCATGTGAGCCAGGGGGAAGGGGAATGGTAATGTTATAGGAATATTCTATGGTGAATAAGGAATCTCCTTGCAGATCAGTTGAATCTGTTGAATTAGTAAAAGTAAAAGAATAGGTTACTATTCCTCCCAACATTTCTTTAGTTTCTGTAGAGTCTTTCAAATTCATTTCGTATTGATTGGCAGGCCAACCCTTAGATTCAGCTATTAGATAAACATTAGGTGCTTCAATATTTTCAAATGATTGAATTGTATCAGTAAGTGTTAGAGTATAGGTAAACTCCTTATTCATTTTCCTATTGAGTTGATTTATAGTTAATGCTGTTTGAATTATTACATGTCTACCATCTTCAAAGGGGGTGGGTGCGGTATGAAAGTTATCACGATTATCCAAATCCCTCTTTTTAAAGAGTTTGTTTTTATAATTTAGCAAGGTGGGTAAATATTTCTGATTGGTATTACTAAATCTATTTGTAAGAGTGAGTTCATCGGTGAAATGATGAATATAATCTATAGAGTATCCTTTTTTGTGAAAATAATCTTTATAATCCTTCCCGTAAAACATGGAAGATATTGTATTAATCAAATCTCCCCTTAACCATCCATCATTAGATGCAATTTCATCATAATATGTTATTTTTAATTCTTGACTTTCTTTTCCCCATGGATGGCGTCTGAATGCGGCAGAATGATGGAACTGTTTTAAAGAGAAACTATAGGTAGGCCAGTATTCAAACTGAATTGCAGTAGGTTTTAGTTGGGTAGTTGAAAAATAAGGACCCATAGTGTAACCCGAAACACGGTTATGCCTAAATGAAGGGCTTAATGGTAAGGTATAAGCAGATATTCTAAAAGTCTTAAAATCTAAATAAGGCCAAATAAACTTTTTAATAAATAATTGGCTTTTATGTTCACTTTCTAACCCTTGCTCCTCTAATACAATTTTAAGAAATGGACCAACAAAACTAGAATCTAAATATGTATCCCCCTGATCAAAATTTGAAATGGAGCTCTTATTTCCACTTCTAAAACTATTCATAAAATTAAGTGTGTTTTGTATTTCTGAAAATTGTCTCTGAGTTTGGGAGTTGTAAATTATATTTACTGGAGATGAGCTTAAAGCATCAACAATTTTTTCTTCAACAATTTCTTCGATATAAGCAGGATTCACAAATACAAATTCACCTTCACCGCTGCCATATCTTCCATTAACAGGTGTTTGATTTCCTTCAGATATTATATAGACTTTTTTACTTAAGAAACTCCCCAACTCATCTGCTGTGATATATCCATCTTGATCGCTATCAGCCAGGCCATCCTCAATACCAGATAATAATTCTTTTGTAAAAGCGCTATGGCCCCAAATTGCTCTCTCTTGGGCTTTATCTCCTTTGCCGCCAGCTGTAATAATTTGCCGAGCAGATTCAGTTGTAATTTTTTTCAGGTATTTTTCATCATCATTGAAATCATTTTTGTCCAAACTCCGGGTACCAATTGTCATAATGCCTCCATAACAAACATCAATTAAATAGAGAACATGTTTGGCGGAGGTTATTTCAGAAATCTGTTTAAATTCCTGCATGGAAAGCCCTGTTGCAAAAAGGTTGTCAGGGTTACCATCAACTGGGAGTAAATAGCCCACCTCACCGCCTGATGGTAATGGAATCGTTTCTCCATGTCCTCCATAAAATACTAATATCCGATCATTTTTGCCGGCTTCCATGGCAATTTGGTATAGTTTATTCTTAATGTTTATTTGGGTAGCATCTTCGTTTAATAAGAGGTGGATATTTTCCTCATTATACCCCAGCTTTGTAATAAGTAAATTGGCAATGCTCTCTGCATCTTCAACGGCATAGCCTAAATCTTTGACATTTTCGGAATTATAATTATTGATTCCAATTATGACAGCATAGCTATTTTCGTAGAATTCCAGGCTTGATGCAAAAAGATAAGAAAAAACTAAATAAACATAAATAATGAAGATTTTATTCATATACCGAAAATTACTACAAAAAGTTAAACCATTTTCTAATTAAATTGAGATATGAACAATGGCTGTAAAAAAAGGCTCATTCCGGTTTATTTTATAGGGATAATTTTAGGAATCATTTTGGCGGAAACAGAAAAAAATATAAATCAGAATATTGAACAAGCTACCTTTGGCGCCGGCTGTTTCTGGTGCGTTGAAGCGGTCTTTGAACAATTGGATGGCGTGGTTGATGTTAGATCGGGATATACGGGTGGTACTACTGAAAATCCTACCTATGAAGATATTTGTACGGGCAAAACTGGACATGCGGAGGTGATCCAAATTGATTTTGATCCATCCTTAATCAGCTACGAAAATCTGCTGGATATTTTCTGGAAATCCCATGACCCCACTACATTGAACCGGCAGGGCGCTGATACCGGTACCCAATACCGCTCTGCAATATTCTATCATACTGAAAAACAAAAAGAAACAGCAGATAATTCCAAAGAGAATGTGGGAAAATCTGATCTGTATTTTGATTCAATCGTAACCGAAATCACTCTCCTAACAAAATTCTATGTAGCTGAAAACGACCATCAGGATTATTACAGAATTAACCAAAATGCACCCTATTGCCAATTGGTGATTAAACCAAAATTAGATAAGTTATTTAAAACAGAATGACCCCATTTATATACATTTAAATTAATGTCTAATCGATCCCAACGTTTTGAAAACCTCCTTCAGATCAGTCATAAGCTGAACTATACCGATGATTTAGATAGTGTTCTGGAAAGAATCCTGGCAGAAGCCCGGTCTCTCACAGAATCTGAGGCGGGTACTATTTATCTGCGAGATGGGGATGAACTGGTCATTGAACATACCCAGAACGACTTGCTATTTACCTCTAACCGAGTTATCAATTTCAGGATATGTGGCTCTGAATTCAATGAAAGGAGAGGGGCAGGATTCAGTCCTAAACTTCCCGGATGTTTATCAGCTTTCCAACACCTATCCATTTCATTTCGACAAGAGTTTTGATACAAAGAATTCATACCGGACGAAATCTATGCTGGCTACATCCCTTGATAATGTGAATGGGGAGAATATTGGAGTTATCCAGTTAATTAATAAAAAGGGAGGTACAAAGCAGAACATCCAATTTGATAAAGATGATGAGACGGTTCTTTCCAGTTTTGCGGATTTAGCAGCGGTACATATTGAGCGGGCACGCATAACAAAGGAAATGATCCTGCGTATGATTAAAATGGCGGAACTTCGTGACCCCAAGGAAACAGGCGCTCATGTGAATCGGGTAGGTGCCTATTCTGCAGAATTATATGAGCACTGGGCAATGAAAAACGATATACCCAAAAATGAAATCAAACAAATGAAGGGTAATTACCGCCTGGCTTCAATGCTGCATGATGTGGGCAAAGTGGGGATATCAGATATTATCCTTAAAAAACCCGGATCCTTTACAGATGAAGAAAGAAAATTAATGCAGCAGCATACTGTGTTGGGTACCGAACTGTTCAAGTATTCCACCTCAGAAATGGACAGGCTTGCTACCAAAATATCGTTAAGCCATCATGAAAATTGGGATGGTTCCGGCTATCCCTATGGAACTTCAGGCATTAAATCATATGGAAAGGAAAATGGCCCTGATTCAAATATGTCGGGTGAGAATATTCCCCTTGCTGGGAGAATCGTAAAAATTACCGATGTCTATGATGCTCTTATGTCCATACGCTGTTATAAGAAAGCCTGGGATGAACAGAAAGTATTGGATGAAATCGAAAAAAAATCCGGAATCGAATTTGACCCCTTTCTAGTAACCTGTTTTTTTGATATTTATGAGACAATCAAAGCAATTCAGGTAAAGTATATGGAAGGAGTCAGTTAAAATTGTTTAATTTATTACTACATTTTATAGTTCTATATAAGGAGACAACCAGTAGATAAAGGAATAATTAATTATGGGACTTGATTTAAACACACAATAAATTGAATATCTCAGAGCTATCGGCTGGGCAATAGCCGCCTCTATTGGATTTTCAATTGGAGTTTCCATTGCTGTTATTATTTTCAATAAACTTTCCAAGGAGATTGATGAATGGCAAGAAATCAAGAATGGCAATATAGGGGTAGCCCTAATTGAGGTTGCCCTCATCGTCATGATTGGCGTTATTGTTTTTCGTGTGATTTAATTTCCAAGATTTCCTCTTGATCAGCGTCACTTGGAAATCTATCCTATCAGTCTTACATTACGGAATGGAATTTATACAAAATATCAATATCTGGGTAAAATTAACTTGAAATGAACACAAATAACCCCAGAATAAATATAATCCTTATCTCTGTAGGAGACGGGTATCCCGTCCCGATATTTTGGGGCAAGGCAACCTTGCCCCAACTGAAAGTATAAACGGAATATTTATATGAAAACTAAACTCATAAATATTTTCGTTCTTCTATCTTCAATCTTCAATTATAATATTGCCCAGGTTGCTCCTGGATATTCTCCTTACACTCTGGAATACGGAGGAATTGAATTACCCGCAAATAGTATTAATATTGCTACTGATGATTTCGAAATTGATTTTCGTGAAAACGCAAATTTAACTGTTTATCCCAACCAATTTATTTGGAGATTGGAACTCATTTTACCTGAGTTCAAAACCGGTCATCTTGCAATCAGCAATTGGAATATACCCGAAAAGGGGAGGCTATTTATATTTAACGATTCAGCATCTTATACTGGACCCTATCTGCAGACAAATCAATCTGAATTAATTAGCGGAAGGTTTAAGTCCAGTAATCTAATATTAGAATACAGTGAACCTGTTTTTCCAGAATTTCAGGGCAATTTCACCATTACCGGCATCCAGCCAGATTTTATTGCCGATTCAGTGATTAAAGAGAATCTGGTTTCTGTATTTATGAATCAATCCAGGGAACGCCCCACAATTATGCTCACCGGTTATTGGCCCCCAACCAACGAAATGGTGCGGCATTTCAGTCAGGATGCTGAACTAAACCCAGGCGGCTGGCAAGGTGAAAACTGGGAAGGTTCAGGTTATGATGTGGTCTCCTTCTTTCCTGAGTTTGACCCAGCGGATTGTAATGACTGCGGACAGGGTTTTGGCGTCTTAGAGGTAGATTACCAGGATTTCTCACAGGATTTCTGGCCAATTATAGAGGAAGTCCAACCCGTTGGGATTATGACCTTCAGTCGGGGATTCAATGATATGAGCTGGGAAATTGAAAACCGCCTGGTGAACCGCACCAACTGGTTTGATGATTATACAGCGCCTTTATTGCCCACGCCCAATCCCCCAGATGATACGGTCAATAATTATCATGTGCGCTATACCAGCCTACCTGTTTCTGATATTATCAATGCCATCCAGGAAGCACATATAGGACTGGATCCCTACCTGGATAATACCAATGCGGGTATGTTTCTATCTGAATTTGCCGGCTATCATGGTGTCTGGTACAAGGAAACCTACGAAGAGGATATTGAAATCCCCTGTTTTTCCGGTGGTCATATTCATGTGGGAGCCCAAGTGGACTGGGATACCGCCAAAGAGGCTGCTGAAGTATCAATTAGAACTCTCATTGATTACATAGATCAATTTATGATCCTTCCCGGTGATTGCAATGGTGATGGAGAAGTAAATATTTTAGATGTAGTGGCGCTTGCAGGAGTTGTTTTGGGTAATATTGAACTAACCCCTTCTCAAGCTGAAGCTGCAGACATGGATGGTAATGGGCTGCTGAATATTTTAGATATTATTGCCATTGTGAATTTGATATTGGGTAATAATTAACCATAGATGAACACAGGAAAACGTAGAAAAAACAAACCTGCCATGCGGAGTGTTAGTAAAAGGTTTCCGTGGTTCAAACAAAAGATATTTTAACACACATTCCATCCAGACGTACCATAAATCCATAATTAAAATTCTTTTTCAATCTTAAATAAAAGCATCATTTCAACCGGCTCCAAGGAAGCCACTGAGGCAGGCGCTGAAATTTTAAGAGCTGGAGGTAATGCCTTTGATGCTGCGGTTGCTGCTGTATTTACCTCCATGACCTCTGAATTTGCCCTTACCGGTGCAGGGGGTGGTGGTGCCATGATGATCCGCAAACCTGATTCAGCTCCTGTATTGTACGACTTTTTTGTGGATACACCTCCCCGGACAGGAAAGGAAGAACTGGATTTCTTCGGTATGGAAGTGGATTTTGGCGATTCATCTCAAATATTTCATATTGGTAAAGGCTCTGCTGCCGTACCGGGTACACTATTGGGATTGGTAATCATCCAGGAACAGTTCGGGGTTCTTCCACTGCCAATAGTAATGGAGCCAGCCATAAAATTAGCCCAGGAAGGATATGTGCTAAATACAAAACAATCCTATAACTTTAAGTTATTATAACCCATATTCACGCATACTACAGCAGGGCGGGATTTATTTTGTTCAAAGGGGAAAATCCTTTCCGAAGGCCACCGTTTTATTAATTCAGATTTTGCAGAATTTCTGAAACGGGTTTCCTGGGAAGGAGCTACATCTTTTTATTTAGGGGAATATGCTGAATTAATTGCCCAAACTTTTGGGAAGGAGGGCTTGTTGAATGAAAAATCTATGAGTCTGTATCATGTGGCTGTGCGTAAGCCGGTGATGACCTCCTTTATGGGGACTCAGGTTTTTTCAAACCCTGCGCCATCTGCCGGCGGCACGCTCATCATATTTTTACTGCGGCTACTTGAGGAAGCAAAATTAAAAAAATTAAATATTTGCCATATTATTCAGGCCATGGCAGTTACCAATTTAGCCCGAAAGGAAGTCTGTACCAACCCCAATAAGGAATACCAGATTGAGCAGCTGTTGGAAGATGAAATATTTAACGGGAATTTGGAAAGATTTCTATCTCAATGTACGGAATCCGATAATGATTTTACAATTCCAGGCAGAGGAGAAACCACCCATGTAAGTGTCATTGATAAAGATATGAATTGTGCCAGTGTCACCACGACCAACGGGGAGGGCTGTGGTTATCTTCTTCCCGGTACGGGCATCATGCTGAATAATATGCTGGGCGAAGAAGATCTTAATCCTTTAGGTTTTCACCAATGGCGTCACCCTATGCGCTTGCCCACCATGGTGTCACCCACCATTATTTTGAAAGATAATCTACCTTTCATATTACTAGGGAGTGGGGGAAGTAATAGGATTCGCTCAGCCATAATGCAGGTTATCCTTAATTATATGGTCAAAGGGATTGGACTTGAGGAGGCAATTATTGCACCGAGAATCCATTTGGAAGGAAAAAAACTGTATTACGAACCGGGTTTAGCTCTTGATAAAATTAATTTACCAGGACATATTACCCTTCATCCATTTGAAGAAAAGAATCTATTTTTCGGGGGTGTAAATGCAGTCACTTTAACCGAAGGCGTCAGCGACATCCGCCGGGGTGGTACCTTCGAAATTGTTGGTTAAGATAATTAATTATATTTCGTGAATATTAATCCATGATCCATAGTATCAAGATTTTATTAGTTTCAATTACAATAATTAATGGTGCTATTGCCTCAGCAATAGAGCAATCCCCCAATACCTTCCTTTTTTGCCTGAAACCTGATCTGCAGCCTCTGGAAATATCCCTCAGCAGAGGTGGGTTGAGTGTGGGAATGCCGGAGTTAGATGATTTTTTTCAATCCCATGATGTGGTAAAAATCGAGCCCTGGATAAAATCTGCTACAGACATGGACAGGGATGGCGATATTTATCTTAATCGGATTTACCGCGTGTATTTAGATGAGAATGGTCTTAGTCGTGCAGATCAATCCATTTTATCCATTCAGGAATTCCCCTTTATTTTGTATGCAGAGCCAGAATATCTCCGAAAACCATATTACACACCTAATGATCCCAAGTATTCGAACCAATGCAGCCTCACAGCCGTTAAAGCTGACCTTGCCTGGGATTACTGGGATATCCCCGAAGAGATGCCCGGCGATAAAAATATTCTTCTCGCATCCGTTGATACGGGTGTGGACTATACACACCCTGATT
>SCKP01000057.1 GCA_004124405.1 Fidelibacterota bacterium
GGAGATGGGCAAGTGAGTAATTTAAATCCCGTTTTTAAATGGGGTTCTCTATTGGGAACCACCTCCTACACTTTACGTGTAGGTGCTGATCCAGAATTTGAAAATTTATTAATTAATACTATTGTTTCTGGTAATGAGATCACAATATCAGAAGAAAACAGGCTGAATAATTCCACAGGTTATTTTTGGCAAATAGAAGGAGCAACGGAGACAGCTGTTATTATTAGTAATACAGGAAGTTTTGTAACTCCTTCATTCGTAGAATTATCTATCCAAGAACTGGAGGATGGGGTAGTTATATCCGTAACGAACCCCTCCTTTTCCTGGGAGGCAGGTGAAGGAATATCAGCATTCTCAATACGGTTTTCAGACAAATCAGATTTTTCCGAAGGTTGGAATTTCCAGATTGGAGCAACTAATTTTCAATACCCAGGTGAACCTCCATTATCATTTGACATCCCCTATTATTGGCAGGTAAGCCCATTAAATAATGAGGGAAGCCCCATTGGCGGATGGACAAGCTCTCGGAGTTTCAGTATTAGCGCTGCATATATCGTAGAATTAGAACTCCCCGGTAATGGAGAAGTTGCTACAACCAGCAAGCCAAAATTTCAATGGGGTGTTATTGAGGGTGCGGCAAAATACGAGATTCAGGTGAGTAATCTTGAAGATTTTTCTGAAATCATGTGGTCATCTGCTGAAATTATTGAAAATAGCACACCATATCCCGGGTCTGGTTCTGAACCGTTAAATTATGGGCAGACCTATTTCTGGCATGTCCGTGCATTAGGAGAAGAAGCTCCATTAGGTGATTACAGTACAGCATTCAGTTTTTATTTATCGGGAGAAAATAAAGTTGAATTAGAAGGTCCTTTAGATGAAGAGTCTGAAAGTCTTTTCCCCTATTTCTCTTGGATACCAGTAAATGTTGCATCTGCATATTCCTTAACACTGGCATCTGATGAAAGTATTTCCACAATTATTTACTCAGCTGATGCAACCGAGGTATTCTACCAATATCCTCAGGCCGCTCCTCCTCTTGGAAATGGCGTTACCCTTTACTGGAAAGTAATAGCTAAAGATGAAAATGGTTCACCAGTTGGTGACGCTAGTAATGTGGGTTCATTTAGTTCACCTTCAGGAACCATTGAAATTGAATTTATGTTTGGTGATGAATAATGAATAAGCCAATGATAAATCGGTTTTTATGTTTATTTATTTGCTGTTCTATTGTATTTTCGGCCAATGCAAAGGTGGTTGCCGCTATTTCTACTTTAAAGGGTCTTGTGATGGTTAAACCGGTGGGTTCGAGAAAATATATTCCAGCATATAAAGGGCAAATGTTAAAAAATGGAGAGTGGATAAAAACAAAAGATGGTGTATTTGTTGCAATTATTTTTTTGGATGGATCTAATATAAAAATTCAACAACAAACAGAAATAAAAATATCAAGCTATAGAATGACTGCTAAAGATCTCAAAACAAATTTGGAAATGTCAAAAGGACAAGCATGGAGTAATGTTGCAGACCAGGGTGCTGGAGGGGAATTCACCATTACTACTCCCACAGCCGTTGCATCCGTAAAAGGTACCGAATTTGATTTGGAATATGATATTGAAAAGGGTGAGACAACACTAATTGTGTTTGCCGGTGAGGTTGAATTTGCAGGTGAATTAGGCAAGATTTTAGCCGGAGCAATGACGTCATCTAAGGATGGCGGAGCTGTTCAAAAATTAACTCTGGATGATTTACCCAGTTGGCAGAATAAAACAGACCCCGATATAGCGTTCAAATTAAAACCAGACAAACTGGGAAAACAACAAACCGGGAAAATAATTAAAGTAGGCATTCAGGTTTTAAATGCAAAAAGTAAAGCCTTTAAAAATTCATTTTCAGGTACTGCAACTGTGAATTCACAATCCAGCGAGTTGATGGTTTCTACGGATGGGTCAAGCTGGTCAAGTTCGGTTGATGTGAGTATAAATGGAGGCCGGGGTGTCGTTCAGGTGAAGTCATCACGTCAGGGGAAATCAAAAATTATTGTAAATTCAGAAAATGCCGAATCAAAAATAATTTGGTTTGAATATTATCAAACTAAAGCTCAAAAACGTGCATCCAAAGGGAAATTGGCAAGTATAGCAAGTAAAAAGGGAGATGCTAAATTGGCCCAATTGATACAGGATAAGGTACTATTAAAATCGCAAGTCACCATGGGTTCAGGAAATGTTAGTGATGTTTTACAAATGCTGGAAACCGGTGAGCTTGAGCTGGATGGAGAACCAATTTATATTTATAACGGTGATGGTACCGTTACCGTTAAATTAGTAGTTAAACCAAGATAAACCTATTAATCGGATTATAAAACTCATGGTTAGATGGCTCACATGTCTTCTTTCTATCGGAAATTTGATTGGTCAAGATGACGCTCTTCCCCCCAATTTTGTTTACCTTGAACCAATTGAGGATTTCTATGAACGCTCCCAAATTGAATTAGAAATTATTGTTACTGATAGAAATGACATTGAAGAGGTGGTACTTTATTACCGATTTACTGATGACATTGAATTTAGGAAACAGAAAATGCACGTTTCATATCAACCTGTTATTTTCAATGTTGTAATCCCATTGGATGAAGTTGATTCCGGTTTTATTCAGTTTTATTTTTGGGCGAAAGATGAATATGATAATGGCGTAACATGGCCAAGCGGCGGTGAAGACATGCCCATAATACTCCCGGTTTATCCTCTCAAAGAAAAAGGTAAAACAAAAGTAGAAGTGACTAAGTTAGTTGAGGGGTTTCAACCTCCTGAAGAATTAGAAGATAACCTTCCATATTACTTGGAAATTGGAATGTTGGCACCTTTTCTTGAGATAAATCAGGAAGAAGGTGTTCCAATTGTGGTTTTATCAGTTTATGACTCAGAAGAAATAGTAGATTTAGAAAGTGTAAAATTATTTGTTGATGGGGATGGGGTCTCATCATTTAATTCTCGCGATATGATTACTTATATACCACAAGATCCATTTGATCCCGGGTATCACATTATACGCTATGAAGCAAAAAATAATGTAGGAGAAATTCTATTTAAGGAATTTTCTTTTTTTATGCACAAAAAAATTATAGATGAATCAGAAATAAAGAAAACCTCTTGGAAGGATGCGATAAAATTTAAAGGAAATTTAGGATGGAATACAAATTATGACCCATCTCCAAATCGTCCCATCGATACGCATAAAATTAATTCATTGGTAAAATTTCAATTAGGGGAATTTAAATTTAATATGTCAGGATTGATGAATACTCATTTATATGACGCAGATGCCCGGGAAAAGGCAACCCACCGCCAACCATCAAGTCGGGTGAAATTTAAAATGAACTCCCCATATATTGATTTTTATTACGGCGATAATACTCCGGAATTCTCTGAATTCAGCCTGAAAGGTACTCGAGTAAGGGGTATCAGTACAAAATTAAGGTGGGGTACATGGGAAACATCATTTGTCAGCGGGGAAACTAAACATTGGGTACGCAATGGCTTTAATCAGATTTCATCCTGGGATAGTATTCCACAATATAAACCTGGTGATCAGGTATATTCAAATGGTGTCATTTGGGAATCAAACACATTAAATACTGGAAGTTTCCCAGATCCATCAAGCACTGATGATTGGGCGGTTGTAATTGAGTCGGAATATACTCCTGTTGCAAATGATATATGTATGGCGATTGAACCTGCCATGTATGGGCTTGACCCATTCGAGGGGGGTGATACCTTAGCCATTTGGACTGGACTTGAATGTGAAGAAGTGATTATCTATGAAACTATTAATATGATGACTGGTGTTGATGATTATTATTATGATGATAATAAAGATATAGTAAAACCACTGGATGAACGCAATCTATTTACAGATATAGAAGAATGTCTCCAGCAATGTAAAACTCCAATAATTTATGAAAAAGGATTTCCAATTAGGCAGCTTCAGGGATTTCGCACTTCCAAAGATTTTTTTGAGCATGCAAAATTTGGAATTTCAGCTATAAGATCGTGGGACGTTCGAGATGAAAACCTCACACCATATTCCATATTTCACGAAGCCTATACCTATGAAGGAAACATAGCTGCTGCAGGTGACTTTTCGTTTCATTTCAATCATGATAAAACCGTGCTCAGTGGAGAGTATGGTCTATCAATGACAATCGATCAAACCTTTTCAGACACCCTTCTATTAAGAAATATCAGCAAAATTCCAGATAGCCTGAGTTTATATAGTTATGCTGATTGGAGCGGTGTGGATTATTGCTATCAAAATGAATGTGTGGATATAAATGGAGATGGTGATACAATTCAAGCTCCAGAATTTGTAGAAGGAGCTTTCCAAAATGATACATTATGGGCAGAATATACTTCAGCCAAAAATAAAATGAATGATTTTGCAAAGATACTTGGTTTTGCGTTGAATGATGATATTAATGGTTATGCTGAAGGAAGAGGAGTATCTGGATTAACAGGTCCGGAATTGGGACGTTTAATTGAGGGGGGATTTGATTCATTGTATCTATTATTAAAGAGACCTGCTTTTAAGGTGGCATTCAAAACGCCAATACCACTCAATTTCACCGAATTAAACTTTCAAACTGAATTCAACCAGGCACCACTTAATTATTTATCACATGGAAGTTCTTCCATTCAAACAGATGTACGTAATTGGAAAAATAAGGTAGCTTTTAAATTACTGAAAAATCAAGTATCATTTTCTTTTGGATATGATAATCAAATAAAAAGCCCTTGGAATCCAAAGTCAGAATTAGACGGTGAAATAAAACGATCAATCACCAATACAAAATCAGGATCAATTGGATTAAGCTTTAGAAATTGGCCAGGAATTAATTACTCCATACGCTTACAAGAAAGAAAGGATTTAGCTGTCCAGATGATAGAATTATTTGACAGTACATTTACCAATGATAATAGTTTTACAATAGATTCTACCCTCTTATTGCAAAAACCAATTGTGGGACAAAAGAAGTTAACTACGCATACCATTGCGCCTACATATAAAATAAACATTGGTGACATTGGAATTAGTCTGAATGGAAATATTACAGTTGTGAATGATTTAGATGAATTATCAGATACAACGGGTTGTTATGAGATGCTTCATAGTACAAAAGGTGAAGAATGGGGTGGGAAAAAAGATACTTTGGTATGCGGGAACGATGTCAATCAGTTTTATTTTGAAAAAGCAGATAATCCATTAAGGGATTCCGGTACTTACACTTCAACTTATACAAGTGCTTTGTCATTTTCTTTTCCCTTTCCCCTTTCCCTGAATTTAGGTTGGGGTATGTCAGTTAATTCACCTAATGATTTAAGACAGTCTAAAACTGTAATTAGCGTCTTTAGTACAAAATTAGGATACAAGTTTTTAGATAAAAAACTGAATGTAACCATCGGCGGGAATTATGTAATTGGGCATAAAAGTGGAAATGAATTTTGGGATTCAGGTGAAGTAATTAACAGCGAAGATGGCGAGGAAGATAGTGAATTTAACCAGGGTGATACATTTATAGATAAAGTAGAATTAGATAATAATAAACTGACTTTGAAGTGTGGACTTCAGTATAAAATTCCCGAACCAAATATTACGATTGGACTAAATTTAAACTATACCAAAGCAGTTGATTATCTTAAAACTGAACAGGACGATCCGGTTTTTAAAGCAAAACTGGCAATTAAATTTGGGTTTTAATTTCTAAATCCACATTCCGCTATCTGCAATCCCAAATCCGCAATCCCCTACGTCTTCTTCTCTTTCTTTCGTGCTGCCGGAAATAGCACATTATTCAAAATGAGTCGATATCCGGGAGAATTTCTGTGAAGGGATAGGTCGGTTGGAGGGTCTCCTACAAAATGGCGGTAATCTTCCGGGTCATGTCCACCTAAAAATGTGTATGTTCCTTTGCCTACATTTCCATGGATATATTTTACCAATTCATCATTTTCAACCTCACCCATAATGAGCACGTGATTTTTCAATGTTGAACGTGCAAATCCTGTGGTTTGCCCCATAAATCCATTTATTACGGAAACATGGTTTTGGGTGAGCATTGTAGGTACCGGATCCCATTTGGCTGAAAATTCGAAAAGAGAAAAATAATCTGCTTCAGCGCCTTTGGTTACGGTGCGGTGACTAGGTGGTACATCAATGGTAGAATATTCATAGGTCATGGGATTGGTGTATAAATTATAGTTTTCAAAAGCTACTGAGTTGGAGTAATCCATTTTATTACGATAATTGGGGTCAACCTGAGAGCCATCATAAACCGTGCTGGCAATATCTACATTCTGGGTGGCGAGAGCAATGTCAAATGAATCCGTAGCAGAACACATGGCGAACAGAAAGCCACCATTTTGAATATAGGCTTTAATTTTTGCTGCGATTTGTTTTTTTAATTCATGAACTGAGGGAAAACCAAATTTTTGAGCCGTTGCATTAAACTGCATTTCCATATTTTTATACCAGCCCGCATTATGATAATTTTTATAAAATTTTCCATATTGCCCGGTGAAATCTTCATGGTGCAGGTGCAGCCAATCATAATCCTTTAATTTGTCTGTTAAGACCTCTTCGTCAAAAATCACCTCATAATCAATTTCTGCGTAAGTCAATGCTAAAGTAACAGCATCATCCCAGGGTTGATTATCAGGTGGTGAATAAACGGCAATTTTTGGCAATTTTTCCAGCAAAACCATATCCATATTATTTTCTTCAATCTGGGCAAATATTTCCGTCAGGACTGCAGTGTTCACAGGCTCATAGTACACACCTCTAATTTTCAGTTCCCGTTCAAGGATACCATCATAATTAATCAAAAACGAGCCCCCTCGATAATTCAGGAGCCAATCTACTTCTTCACCCTTTTTTAATGTCCAAAATGCAACTCCATAGGCTTTCAAGTGATCCGTTTGGAGCTGATCCATAGGTATGAGTAATTTTTGAGAAAACGTTGCCCCAATAAAGATAAAACAATACAAGAATTTTATAATATATAACCGCATATCAATTTTCAATTTATTTTTATGGGGGGTAATTTAGTAATGATTCCAAACATTGTTTAGGGGATATAATATAATTTTTACTTAGGAAAGAAAAATCAGGAGAAAGGCTTTACAACTTGTTCCTAATATATTGATTTTACAACCAGCGACCAATAACCACCCTCATTTTAACACTCAAATTAAATTCACCTTTAGATGTAATTTACATAAATTAATTTAAAAATATTTTTACTTATTATAGGGGTATAAATTGAAACTGAGGCAATTACCATTTTTTTTTTCATCTTGTTATTTTCGTGTATGGAACCCTCTCTGGCACCGGACAAAGATTGTGCTGGTAAGATTGGAGGCGATGCTGTGGTAGATGATTGTGGATATTGCAGTGGCGGTACAACAACAATGACATTCAATGCCTATCTGGGTTGTGACAGTACCTGCCAAGGGACTCAATTTGATTGCGAGAGCACCTGTGGTGGACCTGCAAAAAACGATTGCAATGGAGAATGTGGAGGGGCTGCCTTTATTGATTATTTTTGCGAGGTCATTGACAGCACAGGGTTGATAAATTTAGATTCTAGAGATTTAACCTGCTTAGAAGCAGATGAAACCGGGAATTGTAAACCCAATACCGATAGTTGTCTGTTTATTGATTGTAGTACCGATACCATGTATGTAAATACGGTTATCAACTGCCAGGGCGAGTTGCCATTTTGTGATGAAGCCAGTGCCACTTGCCTTTTTTTTCAAGATTATTTAGGAGATGGAGTTTGTGATTATTTAGATACTAATTGTATAGAATTTGATTTTGATAGTAATGGTGAGATTAATGATTGCAATCTTATTGATTGCAAAGGAGTTCATTTTTCTGAGGATTATTGTAATGAACTTTTTGGTTCAGGCTGTACTACCGGCGATGAGCCCTGGCTGGGTGATGGATATTGCGATGAAGGTGACAATGAATTTTTACCATTAAACTTCAATTGTGAAGAATGGAATTTTGATGAAGGGGATTGCAGTTCTAATTTAAGATTGAAGATTTAGGGATTAGGCGTTTGAAATTCGGAGCTTGGATTCCGGAGCGGGGTGTTCTTGGTACTAGTGTTTTGGTTTTGGAAATTCAATTTTCGATATTCATTATTTCATCACTCCATTAATCCAAAATTCCAAGACAAGCATTCCTGCTACCTTACTCCTTTCCCCTCCCTCCTAAAAATTCAGCTCGCCAATTCCCTGAGTCTCAACCGCACATCATCATAGTAAATGC
>SCKP01000058.1 GCA_004124405.1 Fidelibacterota bacterium
ATCTTCTACAGCATCACCAGGTCCACAATTACCAGCACAATCTTGACAATTTGGATGACAACTACCATTACTATAATCACCACAATTATTACAATTATCTTCAACATAATTACCACCACATACTCCTAAACAATCTGCATCTTGTGCTACATTACCACATTCTAGATCAGATGAGGTACAACACTGATAAGAACAATTATAATTATTTGGTGGATAATAACAACTACCATCTAAAATAGTTGCATCTGCATTATAACTACATGATAATTCATCCGTACATCCACATATCGGACATCCACCAGGACAAGCACATGATCCATCACAGCAATTATCATAATTACAATTACCATTTGTATCTATACCAGGACCGTTACATATTCCACATGCATCTTCAACATCACTACCACCACACTCACCGGTACAATCTATTTCTACTACACAGTTGCCATCACAGTCATAATTTTCATCTGCAAAAACACATGAACCATCATCTTCAGTAGCATTGGGATTATAATTGCAGGCCTCCGGGTTTGTACATCCAGATATAGAACTGTAAGCATTCAGCCCATCTATAAGGTTAAAACCGTTATTTGACCATTCCACTTCTTCGGAAGGGATGGCATCGTAGTAAATATTTTCAGAGCTATCATAAATTTTAAAAGTAGGAAATTCACCTGTATTCATATACCCTGCAGTGAATTCACTGCCATCATCTCCCATAACCGGTATATCGCATATACCACCTCCACAAAGAGAAGTATCCCACTTCCTAGCACCGACACATACATCTCCATTAAACGCACCCACCCAATCGTTTGATTCTACCTCTATATCATTAATTAATACTAAATTAAAAAAATAAAATGCTTGCAGGATTGATGAGTTAAACTGAAATTCTTCGGGGGGTGAATTTATTACTATACTTCCTGGACCAGAACTTTGGATAGAAGATCCACCAGGACCGGAAATAATCACATTACTCACCTCTAATGTTTGATCTTCACTAGATTCTTCGAATTCAAGGAAAAGCAGAGTCCCGGAACCGGCAGATATGGTTGCTCCCGAAAGACTGAAGGCAAGTACAGTTGTGGTACTGGAAGAAATCATAAAGCCAGCATCACCAGCCGCTCCACCACTTGCACCAGTTACATCAACTCCATCTACATCAAACTGGAAGCCGGAAATTGCTGTACTGCTCTCATAAGTAATATTGACACTTGAGGTTGTGGCATTGGAAAATGACATGCAGAATGATCCAATATTAAATTCAACGGGTGCCGTAACATTGCCCAAAATGCCATTGATGACAAATTCATAGGTTTGACAAATTTCTAAAATAGCATCCTCTGATGCATCATAATATTTAAAATGCAATACATCACCTTCACTATTACTTCGCAATTGAACTTCAAAAACCGGTGTGCCTTGATAGGGACCAAATGGTGGAAACAACATGAGACCAACACCCCTGACATTTCCATCATCATCAAAAGCTGCAAACATATCACCATCATCACCCATTTGTTCACCAGCAATATTGAGTACTATCCCGCCTGATATTGTTGCTGTAAATTGGTAAGCACCGGGATTGTCCACCCAATCGGGAGGATCGGCAAATAATGTTGCAGTAGATAGTGTAATTAATATAATCGTTAATATTCTCATACTTTTCTAATCTGAAGTTCTTTTAATGCTTCACTTTTCATAAAGTTACATTTCATTACAATATTTTTTCTGGATATAAGTCACAAAACACATATATAGTCTAATTTCTATTATAGGAGCAGGATGTAGAGTAAACTTGGCTTTTTGATAATTTATTTTCCCCGAAACAAAAATTTATATCTACCGGGATGTTTTTTATTCACTGCAAATTCAATTCAAAAAAGGATACTATTCGGGAATTTAAAAGAATCCGTAATTCGTCTAAATCCATTGTTCCTGAAATCCCAAATTTACTGCTGGTGGTATTAAATTGGGGGGTATCGGAATAATCAAAATGTTTGGTTCCATCTAAAATTAGTTTTTCGGCTGATGCGGTGGATGCTGCAATCAAAGTATCCAAATTTTCATAATTAACCGGATTATCCCAATGGGTCCGCCCCATATAAAGAAAAGGGACAGTTAATCCTCTTTTAATAATCGATTGTTCTACCGGTACCAGCCAACCATCTAAAGCAATGCATGCGTCCAAACGTGTATCTCTAGATGAAGCTACAATAGCAGTTCCGCCGCCAAAGGAATGCCCCATTATGCCTACTCTTTCCAAATCAATCATGCTCCAAAACCCATCATTCTCATTCTGAATTTCCTGGATATGGTCTAAAACAAAGGATACATCTGCCACACGTGTATTTATCTGGGGCAATCGGATATTCCAAAATTCTTCCGTTGTCACTTCCCCAATAATTGCAGATCGGTAATCTGCACTGCTTCCATCATCAAAAATGGTAACATTGGCATCAAAGGCATGATCCATAGCGAGAGCAATAAAACCTTTACTGGCAAGTTCTTCCATTTGAATGGTATTCTGCATCCGCATTCCACCCAAACCGTGAGAGAATATCACCAATGGATAGGGCTCCGCTGCAGATTTGAGAGCTGCATTCAAATAAGAATTTGAATTTACATCCTGAATATGCTTGATCATAAATGGGGGAAGTTCAACCTGTTCAGAAATAGGCTTAATACGATGTTGAGGAAAATCTATATAAGGTGCAGGATCACCAGTTACTTCATCAGTTGGGTACCAAACCTGTACTACAATTTTCCGAAAATCCCCTTCTTTTTCCGTGAACCATTCCTCTCGTTTATTATCTTCCCAGTTAAATACACGGGTGCCAACTGAATATGAGCCTGTTGGTGCAGGAATATCCTGGAAGGGAATTAATAGGGGTATGATGGTAGTGCATGAGCTGAAAAGCAGCATACTCATAAAGACGATATATTTGGATTTTAATTTATATTTCATTATTATTTTGTTTTATTTCTTAAATTACGTGTGAATGCTCCCGAAACAATTAATCGAATCGGATTAACATTATAATCCTGCGGATTTCTCTATTGGTTGGACTTACTTTAAATTGAGTGGAAAACTACTTTCTTACTTAAAGAGGAGTAACCTCTTCCGCATTTTCACCCTTTTCAGAACTCACAACTGTAAATTCCACAGCCTGGCCATCTTTCAGGGTTTTGAATCCACTATCTTTAATACTGGAAAAATGAACAAAGACATCAGAACCGGATTCTCTTTCTATAAATCCAAAGCCCTTCCGTTCATTAAACCACTTTACTGTACCTTTTTCACGTTCTGCCATTTTGATCCTATTATTTAAATACTAATTTTAATTACAGATGAACCTAATATTCACACCTGAATTTCAGCCAAAAATTTACACATTTTATTATTATTTGATTGTCATTTTATTTTTTTACTATTTTCTTATCCTAGTATATTCAACCATGGTATTTTTAATAAACTAATGAAAGTGAGATATGAATAATTATTTAACAGCACCCAGAGCATCAAAAAAGATGCCAAAGGGAATCCCATATATTATAGGTAACGAAGCCGCAGAACGGTTCAGTTTCTATGGTATGAAGGGCATTTTGGTTGTTTTCATGACTAAATACCTGCATTTACTTACCGACAACCCCAATATTGCAGCCATGAACAAAGCGGCCTCCATTGAGCTATACCACAACTTCACAAGCTGGGTTTATCTAACCCCTATCCTTGGGGCACTTCTTGCTGACACATTGCTCGGTAAGTACAGAACAATAATCAGCCTATCGTTAGTCTATTGCATGGGGCATCTTACCCTCGCCTTCATGGGTTCGGGTGGCCTTACCCCCGAAGCTTGGATGATGACTGGTCTCGCCCTTATTTCTCTGGGGTCAGGGGGAATTAAGCCCTGCGTCTCCGCACATGTGGGAGACCAATTTGGCGAGAGTAACGCGACTTGGCTCACAAAGGTTTTTGGCTGGTTCTATATTTCCATCAACGTTGGCGCCTTCATTTCCACCATACTTACACCTTGGCTCCTCGAATGGTACGGTCCCCATTTGGCCTTTGGCATTCCTGGTATCTTGATGGCCATCGCAACCTTTGTATTTTGGATGGGGCGAAATAAGTTCATCCATATCCAACCCAAAGGCGTTGGCTTCATGCGGGAGACATTTAGCGGTGAAGGGCTCAAGACAATTACCAAATTGGCTATCATCTTTTCCTTTGTTGCAGTCTTTTGGGCATTATTTGACCAGACAGGATCTTCATGGGTACTCCAAGCTGAAGATCTTAACCGGCTTTGGCTCGGTGTCCACTGGCTCCCTTCTCAAATTCAAGCCATCAACCCAATCATGATCGTGATTCTGGTTCCAATCTTTGGTTTTGGTATCTACCCGATGGTGGATAAGATTTTTTTCCTGACCCCCTTGCGAAAGGTGAGTATTGGCCTTTTTGTTATGGTCATAGGATTTGCTATGGTCTCAGTAGTTCAGCAATGGATCGATCAAGGACAACAACCCTCCATTGGATGGCAGATTTTTGCTTATGCTATCCTCACTTCATCAGAGGTCATGGTCTCTATTACATGCCTTGAATTTGCCTATACCCAGGCGCCTAGAAACATGAAGTCAGTGATCATGGCTCTGTTCTTGATGTCTGTTTCTTTGGGAAATTTCTTTACAGCAGGCGTCAATTCATTCATCCAGATTCCAAATCAACTGGAAGCAGCAACCTCTCTCAACGCAGCAATTCAAGCCAAAGACAAAAATGGTAAAAAGCTTGTAACCACACAGGAAAACATTCTTAAACTCGCTTCACAAACCAAAGATATAAACGGAAACAGCATAAAATACATCTCCAAACAAGAAGGGAACTATACACTCATATTAGCAGGTAAAGACGGTACATTTGGCACTAATAGCGATATCCATGTGGAATTTTCCAAAGACGGAGACCAAACTGCTATAAAGACAGCTGAAGAAATAAACCTCAACGCAGCCTTTGAAAAAATTAAATCCTATTTTGAAAATAATAAAAATACCCTTCCAAAAACCCACGTAGGCTCCAATATCATCGAAGCCATTATCGATAATTGGGGATCGCCCCTGCAATATCGTTTGGTCAATCGCAATGGTTTTCGCATAACCAGCCTAGGCGCAGATAAGGATTATATGACAGAAAATGACATTGTTCTTTTAGGTAGCATCAGTCGCCCAAGTAAAGACGAAAGCATGCCGAGAAACCTTATAGCTGGCGCGAAAATCGGATCATTGAACTGAAGGGTGACCAGGGATTGAGGGAAGTCGTGAAAGGTCGTGGGGGTATTAAAGAGATAGAATTTGACATCATCACAATGGTTGGAGGACAAACCAACCTCGAAGGCTCGGAATATTTTTGGTTCTTTACTTGGTTGATGCTTGGTACTGCCATCGTGTTTATTTTTGTAGCTTTTTTGTACAAACCCAAAACCTATCTTCACGAAGAAACAAAGTGAAAATCACAAAAGAATTAATTCAAAAACTTCCCAAGGCAGAACTTCATTGTCATCTGGATGGCTCCCTGCGCGTTTCCACCATTATAGATTTGGCTTCCCGTCAAAAAGTTGAGCTACCTGCCAAAAATCAAGAGGATTTACACAATATTTTGGCTATAAAAGAGAAGATGAAAAATTTAGAAGAATATCTGGAAATATTTGATATTACTCTTTCCGTTCTTCAGACCCCTGAATCATTAATGCGAGTTGCATTTGAGCTGGCTGAAGATTGCTGGAATGATGGTGTCCGTTATGTGGAAGTGAGATATTCCCCCATTCTCCACACACAAGAAGGCATGACCTCCTCTGAATCTATAGATGCGGTAAAAAAGGGGCTTGATCAGGCTGAAAGTGAATTTGGAATTAAAACTGGTATTATAATATGTGGTATTCGAAATATTTCCCCAGAAGTTTCGCTGAAGCTGGCAGATTTGGCAGTACAATATAAAAACAAGGGCGTTGTAGGATTCGACCTGGCAGGAGCAGAAGAGAACTTTCCTGCAAAACATCATCAGGAAGCTTTTGAGTTAATCCTGAAGAAAAATATTAACGCCACCCTGCATGCTGGAGAAGCATTTGGGCCGGAAAGTATTCATCAGGCAATTCACGCCTGCGGCGCACACCGCATCGGTCATGGAACGCGTTTAATGGAAAATAAAGACTTAATGGCATTTGTGAATGACCATAGAATTTCTCTTGAAATTTGCCTCAAAAGCAATATTCAGACGCGATCGATTCCATCATTGGAAGTACATCCATTTAAGTATTATTTAGACCAGCATTTGCGGGTGACACTGAATACCGATAACCGCCTCATCTCAGATACCACCCTCACAGATGAATATCTGCTGGCAGTAAATACGTTTAACCTCACATTGCAGGATATTCGCACCATCATTATAAACGGATTCAAAAGTGCATTTCTGCCACATAACGAACGTAGAGAATTAATCAGAAAGGTTGTGGATGAATTGGAGGCAGAATTTAGTTTCGAGAAACGGGTAATCGTCTAGATTATTTACGAATAACCGCTATCTTAGCTACCTTATTACGTTCAGAAGGGTGATGGGCAGACACAAGGTAAACAGCAGTTCCAACACGATCTCCTCGTGTATTTGTACCATCCCAAATTGCCTGTGACTCATTTGAGGATAATTTAATTTCCTTAATGAGAGCACCGGTGATGGTCATAATTTTAATGATTGACCCGGATGGCACATTTTTTATAATTACACCCTCATCATTTGGAATAATAAAAGGATTGGGCGAAATATACATGCTCTGTTTTTTTGATGGGTTTTCAGCAAAGGTTATTTGGAGCACCGATATCCCTTTATCAGTTGCTAAATATGCCAACCCTTTGTCATTATCAAAAGCCACGTCGTATACAATATCTGAAAGTAATCCGCTATTATCAGAGTGAAGTCCTTCTTCCGATGGCCAAAAGGCCATACTCTCTTCAATCACCCAAACCCCCTGATGGGTGATGATCCATTTATTATTTTGACTATCCACTTTGATTCGATTTCCCTTTTTGTAGCTCAATTGGGGTAGAAAATCTATGGGGGTACCATCAAGGGCTTTCAAAATGGGGTCCAGTATTATTTCATCATCTTTCACCGAATAGGTATAACCCCTGATTCCCTTTTCATTTAATATCCACAAAAAGTCCATTTTGTCAAATACCATTGACCAGACCGAAGCATCTCTGGACCCACCGGGCAGAACTTCGGGGTTTGCTATTGTCAACCAGGTGGAATCATCTTCATCGGCAAAATTTATACCGGAATATTTCAAAACTTTTATTCCTCCACTGGAATAAGGCGTATCCCCAAGAGATTCATAGGCAAATCCCACCCAGGCACGATTTGCATTATCCAGGGCAATGGTCTGAGGGCGATAAGAATTCTCATCAGGAATTTGGATATGAGACCAAGCGTCATCATCCTTAGATTGAATGGCAATCATATTCCCGTTTTTCTCACAAAAGGGATTTGTCACCCATATATTTCCCTTTTGGTCTTTTACAATTTGATTAATGACCATATAATTTGAAAAAGTAACATCATTATAAATACCCCACCATCCATCAATAATTTCATCATCATCGGTCAGCTTCGGCTCATAATAGTATGCGGTACGGCTGATGCCGACCACATCACAGCATTTTACAACGCTTGCGTTATGCTGCACCTGTAACTCGCGTGCCCATACTTTCCTTTCTGCCACAGGTGCTAGAGCTTTTTTATGATGTCTTCTTGCATCTGTGATTTGAGGCTCAACTCAGCATACATCTGCTTAAGTCGACGGTTTTCTTCTTCAAGCTCTTTTAGTCGGCGCACATCAGACGCTTCCATACCACCGTATTTTTCGCGCCATTTGTAAAACGTTGAATTACCGATGCCGTACTTACGGCAAATATCTTTCACCGGCATACCGGCTTCAGCTTCTTTCAAAATCGCCACGATCTGGCTTTCAGTCATTCGTTTGCTCATCGTTAAACTCCTTTGTTTTAGTTTAAAAGAAATTCTACGAGTGAGCTGTATTATTTTACGGGATAGTTACACTACCGGAAGGGGTGGAATGATAGTGACACCTCTGCAAGTGGATTGACTATAATGAGTACTCT
>SCKP01000059.1 GCA_004124405.1 Fidelibacterota bacterium
TCATTTTCAACCGGAGCTTCTTCTACCTCAGCTGATTTTTCCTCAGCCACTTCATCTTCACCAACAGACTCTTCACTTGCCTGCACTTCTTCCGTCTCATTTTCAACCGGGGCTTCTTCTACCTCAGCTGATTTTTCCTCAGCCACTTCATCTTCACCAACAGACTCTTCACTTGCCTGCACTTCTTCCGTTTCTTCAGCTACAGCAGGAGTTTCTTCTTCACTTGGAGAATCATCTGATTTTGCTTCCTGAATTTTTTCTGCAGCAGATTCCTCAACACTTTCTTCGGCTGGTGGGGTTTCACCATCCGCTACTTCTTCAGCTGCAGGAGCTGCGGCGGCTTTTTTCTTTGCAAGTTTTTTCTCTACTTTTCTTGCTCGTTTTTCCTCCTGCCCTAACTGCCATTCAGTTAATGCAGCTGCAATTTCTTCTTCGGATTTACCTTCACGCATTAAATGCAATTTATATTGCAGTCCTGTTGAAGTGAAAATAGTGCTTACCTTTTCAGAAAGCTGTGCTCCCTGCTCCAACCAGTGAATTATTCGATCCTCTTTTAATTCTACTGCAACATCCGTTTTGAGGGGATCGAACCATCCCAAACGTTCAATTTCCGGTCCATCGCGTCTGGTTCGTGAATCAATTGCTACGATGCGGTAAAAAGGTCTTTTCCGCCGTCCCATTCTTTTTAGTCTTATTTTTACTGCCAAAAATAACTCTCCTATTTTATTTCAAAGGGAAGTTTCATTCCTCCCTTATTTCCAATTTTTTTCATCATTTGCTGCATTTGATGAAACTGCTTTAATAACTGGTTTACTTCCTGAACCGATCTACCGCTGCCACTGGCAATTCGTTTTCGGCGTGAACCATTAATTATTTCCGGGGATAATCGCTCCGCCGGTGTCATTGATTTAATTATGGCATCTGTCCATTTTAATTGTCTGTCATCGAATTTCATTTTCCCCAGTTTACCTGCTCCGGGAATCATTTTCAACATTTCAGACATGGAACCCATATTTTGCATCTGATTTAACTGATCCTGAAAATCTACAAGTGTAAACTTATTTTCTATCAGTTTCTTTTGCAGGCTTTCTGCTGTTTCCGCATCAAAAGCTTCTTGCGCTTTTTCAACCAGACTCACCACATCACCCATTCCTAAAATTCGTTTTGCCAAACGGTCTGGGTGAAAGGGCTCAAAATCTTTCATGCTTTCACCGGTTCCCATAAACTTGATGGGTTTTCCGGTAACTTCCCGAATGGATAAAGCTGCGCCACCTCTTGAGTCTCCATCCATCTTGGTAAGGATTATGCCAGTAAGGCCTAACGCATCATTAAATGCATTTGAGGAGTTTACTGCATCCTGCCCGGTCATGCCATCTGCTACATAGAGAATTTCATGGGGCTTTGCAATTTCAACTACCCGCTTTAGTTCAGTCATGAGGTCTTCATCTATATGCAAGCGCCCGGCTGTATCAATTATGACTACATCATTATTAATACTCTCTGCCAAGCCACCTTTTATCACAGATTCTATATCCGAATTATGCTTTGCAAATACAGGTACCTGTATTTGTTTTCCCAAGACTTCTAACTGATCTATAGCAGCTGGCCGCTGTAAATCTGCAGCGATGAGATAGGGTGTTTTATGCCATCTCTTTTTCAAAAAACAGGCCAGTTTTGAGGCAGTGGTTGTTTTGCCCGACCCCTGTAAACCAGCCAATAAAATGATAGTTTTTCCAGAAGAACTAAATTGGATACCATCATTTTCTTTTCCAAGGAATGAAGTCAATTCATTCAACAGTATCTTGACAAATTGCTGACCGGGGGTTACGGAGGTAAACACATTTTCCCCAGAGGCCTTTTCTTTTACTTGATTGACGAAAGATTTCGCCACTTGAAAATTTACATCTGCTTCTAATAATGCCCGACGAACATCTCTAAGTGCATCAGATATATTCTGGTCTGTTATCTTTCCCTGCCCTTTAATATTCTTAATAATTCGGGCAAACCTGCTGTTAAGCTGTTCAAACATATTTAAATATTAAAATTTAGGTAAAAGCAGAGCCTGTAAAGTTAAATGGATTGAATTTTCTCTTGCAAGTTAAATAGATAACCAAAAAATCAAAAATCTCCAGCCGTTCGGCGAACTACCAATTCTTCTATAGTAAAATTACCCGGCGATTGAATGGCATGAACAATAGATTGAGCAAGGGTGTTAGTATCAAGCATTTCTTCTCGGGGAAAATTTACTCCTGCCCCATCCCAAAAGGGAGTATCCACTGCACCGGGATGTATGGAAATCACCTTAATGTTATCTTCCCGCAATTCTTCCCTTAAACTATCTGCCAAACCGCGCATGCCATATTTACTGGCAACATAGGCAGCGGAGTATGGATAGCCCTTTTTCCCTGCCACTGAATTCATAAAAACCAGTGTACCCTTTTTTCTCCGTTTCATTCCGGGAATAAAAGCCTGACTAACCAAAAATGATGCCCTGAGATTAACATCCAATTGGCGATTCCAATCTTCTAAGGTTACATCCTCGATCTTGCAAAATTTTCCTAATCCGGCATTATTAATTACAACAAAAACATCGCCGTATTCCAAAGTTCTATCTTTCAAATTATTAATCTGTTCAGGCTGAGAAACATCCGTTGGAACAACTAAACAGTTCCCTCCCATTTTCTGGATTTCCTCAGCGATAGCATTTAATTTATCTTCGGATCGTGCCGCTAACACCACTTTATATCCTGCATCCGATAATTGGATGGCCAGCGATTTTCCAACCCCTGAGGAAGCTCCGGTAATGACTGCTGTTTCAGGCATTAGGATGGCTTTACAGCTTCAGCAATACCATTCAAAGCGCTCCCTGCTTTAAACCAATCAATTTGGTTTTGATTGCAGGAATGGTTTACCACTATCTCATGGGAGCTTCCATCAACATGATGAGCAGTCAATGTGAGCGACTTCCCAGGCTGAAAATCTGTTAATCCAGTAATATCAAAACGATCATCTTCCAGTATTTTCTCATAATCCGACTTGTCATTAAATGTGAGAGCAAGTACACCCTGCTTTTTCAAATTGGTTTCGTGGATTCGTGCAAACGATTTTACCAATACTGCCTTTACCCCAACAAAACGGGGCTCCATAGCGGCATGTTCCCGGGATGACCCTTCTCCATAATTTTCATCACCTATAATAATGGAGTTCACTCCTGCTATTCGGTAAGCATCAGCAACCATGGGTATTTTGTCATATTTGCCTGTGAGCTGATTTTTCACACTATTCACCGTTTCGTTAAAATAATTCTCCGCCCCCATTAGTAAATTTCGTGATATGTTTTTCAGATGCCCCCTATACTGCAGCCAGGGTCCTGCCATGGAAATATGATCCGTTGTGCACTTCCCTTTTGCTTTTACTAATAAATGGAGTCCTTTAATATCATTTCCATCCCAGGGAGTAAACCTTTCCAACAATTGAAGTCGGTCGGAATCTGGAGCAATCACAATGTCTATATCTATTCCAGATGATTGAGGGGCTTCATAACCTAGATCTTCCACATCAAATCCGTTTTTTGGAAGTTCATCACCAACAGGGGGCTGCAACTTCACTTCCTCACCATATTCATTTATAAGTGAATCGGTTAAAGGATTAAAAGTCATATCTCCGGCAATTGCCATAGCCGTTACAATTTCCGGGGATCCTACAAAAGCATAGGTATTGGGATTCCCATCATTTCGTTTGGCAAAATTTCGATTAAAAGAAGTGATGATTGAATTTTTTTCTTTCTTTTCAGCTCCGAATCGTGCCCATTGCCCAATGCAGGGTCCACAGGCATTTGCCAGAACCATGCCTCCAATATCTTCAAAAGCCTTCAGTTGCCCATCCCTTTCAATGGTAAACCGGACTTGCTCTGAGCCAGGCGTAACCGTAAGCTGAGCCTTTAATTTCAGATTATTCTTAAATGCCTGCCGGGCAACCGAAGCAGCACGATCCATATCTTCATAAGAAGAATTTGTACATGATCCTATGAGCCCTACTTCCATTTTCTTGGGATAGTCATTTTCTTCAACTGCTTTCTTAAATTCAGAAATTGGCCAGGCTTTATCCGGAGTAAAAGGTCCATTCAAATGGGGTTCCAATTCGTCTAAATTAATTTCCACCAATTCATCAAAATATTCTGATGGATTTTTATAGACTTCTGCATCCCCGGTTAAATGGTCAGACACAGCCTCTGCTGCATCTGCAACATCCTGTCTGCCAGTAGCAATGAGATATTCCCGCATTTTGTCTCCATACGCAAATATGGATGTAGTGGCGCCAATTTCTGCACCCATATTACAGATAGTGCCTTTGCCAGTGCAGGATAAGGATTGTGCGCCATCTCCAAAATATTCAATAATTTTGCCTGTTCCCCCTTTAACAGTGAGAATGCCGGCTAATTTTAAAATGATATCCTTTGAGGATGTCCACCCATTTAATTTTCCAGTAAGATGAACGCCAATCAATTGGGGGAATTTCAACTCCCAGGGCATACCTGCCATAACATCCACCGCATCAGCACCGCCTACTCCAATTGCCACCATTCCAAGTCCGCCTGCATTCACCGTATGGGAATCCGTACCAATCATCATTCCGCCAGGGAAAGCATAATTTTCCAACACAACCTGGTGAATGATACCGGCGCCGGGTTTCCAGAATCCTATACCGAATTTATTTGACACGGTTGAAAGAAAATCATACACTTCTGAATTTACATCACGGGCAGTTATTAAATCTTTTTCGGAACCCAGTTTTGCCTGAATTAAATGGTCACAATGCACCGTGGAGGGTACTGCTACCTGATCCTTTCCTGCCAGCATAAATTGGAGGAGGGCCATTTGGGCGGTGGCATCCTGCATGGCAACCCGGTCGGGATTAAAATCCACATAATCCACTCCGCGTTTAAATTCAACCAAAGCTCCTGAAAGGTGGGTATATAATATTTTTTCGGTATAAGTAAGGGGACGATTTACCAACTGTCTCAATTCAGCCATTTTTCCCGGAAGGGATTGATAATATTTTTCTATCCAATCTAAATTGAAAGTCATGCTTACTCCTGTAAGGTAAAAATTTGAAATGCGGGAATTTTCCCGTCTAAAATGGAATATAAATTTACCACTTTTTTATAATTGGATTCAAACAATAGGGCAGGTTTAATTACTAAATCAACTTTAAATTGATATCTATGTTTTTCCTGCAAAAATACCTTTTATTGGCATTTTTAATTTTTATTTCCCTTTGCTTGGGGAAAAACTATAATTTCTCGGTTACACCTGAAAATTCTCCAGAAATAAATTCACTGCATTGGAAACACTCAGCAACAAATTCGGCCATTGAAATTAATCAAATAGAGGTAGATATTTTAAATTGGCGCATAGCTGCAATTTCAAAAGAATCAGTAACCGTGGAATTAGTAAACCCTGTTTGGGAATTTATTAGCTGGAACGATAATAAATTAGTATTGCCAAACGTTATTAAAATTAGTGATCCGGTGAATTATAGAGGCACCCCCACAATTTATATCCAAGTCTCTCCCTGGCGAATTAATGACAAGCAAATTGAAGTACTATCATCAGGGAATATTAGTATTTCAGTAAAGCCTATCGATTTCCCAGTTAATTACAGCCATCCCTATCTATTAAATGGGGATGAAAACGAATTGCACAGATCTTTCTCAAATGAGACTGAATATCTCATCATCGCACCCAGCCATTTAGCATCTCCTGCACAATCATTAGCAGATATGCATACATCTGAAGTAAATGCAGACTACCAACTAAATACTGAGTTAGTATTGGTTGAAAATATTGCTACCAACGCTACAGGTATAGATATCAGGGAATACATTATTCAACGAATTGAGAATGATTTATTAGATGGATTATTGGCATTAAGATTTCTGCTCTTATTTGGAGATGAAAATGACATCCCTCCCATTTTTAATAATGGGGATTACCCCTCTGATGATTTTTATACCACAGCTGATGATAACAATATTTTCAGTGGTGATCCCCAGCTTGCCAGTGGGCGAATTCCAGTGAGTAATGAAAACGATGCCTGGACCATTGTGGACAAAATAAAAAATTACACACTCCGCCCCACCTCGGGTATTTGGCGCAGTAAGGTAGCCCTTGTGGCTGACGATATGTACCGCTCATGCTCCTTTGATAATGGGGAAAGCAGTCATACGGTTAATTCTGATGCAATTTACGACTCTCTAAATACACTTCTACCCATATTGCCATTTTATGGCGTTGACTACGAACTACATTCTGGCTGTGCTCACCCAGATCTCACTGGTGATTTAATCCGTACCATTAATAATGGTGTGGCCCTGATCAATTATATCGGGCATGGAGATCCAGAAACCTGGGCTGGGGAGAAACTCATCTCTAAATCCAGAGACTTATCTCTCATCCACCCAGGTGATAATAAGCTGGCAATCTGGATCGCTGGTACCTGCTCATTTGGGAAATACAATGGAGAGAACTCCTTCATGGAAGCCCTACTATTCAAGGAAGACGGTGCCATTGCTATGGTTGCAACAACGGATGTTGTAGGATATACTGAAAACAGCAATTACCTGAAAAATCTATTTGGTCTCTCGCCAGGAAGCGCTGGTATTCAGCAGTTTCTGAAAGGTGAAAATAATCTTCGGATTGGTGAACTGGTTATGCAGGCAAAAAATGGTAATTATTATAAATTTCACACATTTGGAGACCCGGCTCTCCGTTTACCTTTTCCTAAAAGATCTACTACTATAATAACTGGCTCACCAAACCCCATATCTCTCATTCAAGAACAAACTGTTTCTGTTAATAACCCTGAGAAGCATTCCACACTACTTGTGAGGGGTTATGACAAAGAATTTCCTTTCGGTACAGACAGCCTTTTCTACACTATACCCGGTGATACATATGCCCAGATGAACTCAGACAGCAGCCAAATCTGTTTCCGCATACCCATTGATGCCGGGTCATGCGATGATTGTGCAACCATCCATATGTATCAGGATGATGAAGGGTTTGACGGTGAAATTCAATTCATAGCGGATATTTCAATTTTAGAATCGGTAGCTTCCTCTAATGATGAAGACGGCCCTGACATTAACGTATCTCAAAATGGAAGTCCTATTATTGAAGGTTCCGCTATTATTCCCGGTTTAGATTTGACCATCAGCCTGGATGACAGCTCCGGCATCAATCTCATGGAAACCATTGGACATGGAATTCGCTATGCCTTTGATGATGATGACCTCACCCTTATTTCAGGTGACGAATTTATTTATGAAACCTGCTCCGAAGGGAAGGTTCAAATACCCGTTGATCTGGGAAATTCTCCCGGAAGTTTCCACTTTTACCTGGAAGCCTGGGATGGGGTAAATAATAAATCTACCATTGATCTCAATTTTGATATTCTGGGTACCCCGAAAAAGGCCGAA
>SCKP01000060.1 GCA_004124405.1 Fidelibacterota bacterium
AGAAGCATTACTAGAGCGAGAGATTTCTTCGGCTATGGGGGAGGTCATAAAATATGGTGCTATTTTGGATAGGGACCTTTTTGATTTACTTTCCAGCAACCTTAAAGACCTCCTAAAATTGGCAAATCCCGAATTACTAACCGAAGTCATCGGTATATGTGCCAAATTGAAAGCGGATGTGGTAGCAGAAGATGAGCGGGAAGGTGATAAACGTCGTATTCTCAATTTTGGACATACAATCGGCCATGCACTTGAAACTCATTTTGGGTTTGATACTCTCCGTCACGGTGAAGCTATAGCTTATGGAATGCTGGCAGCGGGAAGGATATCCATTGAAGAATTAAGATTTAAAAAGGAAGATTTTGAGTTGTTGCAGGAAATAATTGGAAAATTACCACTCCCTGCCCTCCCTGAATTTGAACCTGAAGAAATCCTGCAGATTATGCAGAGGGATAAAAAAGTGAAAGATAGGAAAATTCATTTTGTCCTTTTGGAAGAAATTGGGAAAGCGGTTATTGTGAATGATGTTGAGAAAAAAACAATAATTAATGCATTGGAGTGTTTATGAATATTTTAGTGATCAACGGGCCAAACCTGAATCTTTTGGGGACTCGTGAACCAGAAATTTATGGTTCGGAAACATTGGAGGAGCTAATGATGTGGTTAGAAACCAGCCAACAAGGTTCGAATCATTCTTTCAAATTTGTTCAATCAAATCATGAGGGGGAGATTATTGATACCATTCATGATGAGCGGCATTGGGCTGCGGGAATTTTGATAAATCCTGCTGCATTTACCCATTATTCTTATGCCATTCGGGATGCTATTTCAGCTGTTAAAATTCCTACCATTGAAGTGCATCTCAGCGATATTCACAAACGTGAGGAATTTAGACAGATTTCAGTAATATCTCCGGTATGTGTTGATCAGGTTTCAGGGATGGGGAAGGACAGTTATTTGGAAGGATTAAAACTGCTTCTTAAACATGGTGCTTAATATTCTTCCTTGCCCGGATTAACTCTTTCAGCTTGGGTTTAACCCCTTTCTGAAATTGTTTAAGAGGTGCTGCTTTAGAAGGATCTTTTCGTATTTTTCTCTGTTTCTCAATGGGTAACTCGGCAATTTTTGCACATTCCATTGAACAGCAATTATCAAATTTTTCTGAACATTTTTCACATTGGATGAATAAAATATGGCAGGCCTGGTTCTCACAGTTTGTATGTCTGCCTGAGGGTGCATCACATTGGTGACAATTACTGATTATATCCTCTGTAATTGCTTCACTCAATCGGTAATCAAATACAAAATTCAACCCAATAAATTTCGAAGCTAATTTCATTGCTTTAATCTGGTGTGAATATTCAATAATACCCCCGTTTAATTGGCTCACATCCTTAAAATCGTGGTGTTTCAGGTAAGCGCTTGCTTTTTCACAACGGATACCGCCAGTACAGTACAGTAATATTTTATGGTCTTCTTTTCCATCCAGTTGTTTTTTCACATTTGTTAATGCATCCTTAAAGGTATCAACATCCGGACAGATTGCATTTTCAAAATGCCCCACTTCACTTTCATAATAGTTACGCATATCAACCACAACTGCCCTGGGGTCTTCCATAGCATTATTAAATTCTTCAGCATTTAAATGGGTTCCTACTTGGGAAGAATCAAATGTTTCATCATCGATTCCATCAGCAACGATTTTATTTTTTACCCGCACAATCAATTTTAAAAAAGATTGGTCAGCATCCATTACCGCATTTTTAATATGCATTTTAGAAAATTCAGGATAGCTATCCAAAGTTTCAATAAAATTATTCCAATTTTGTTCGGGTATGGAAATCTGGGCATTGATTCCTTCTTTTGCTAGATATACTCTTCCAAGAATATTTAATTTCAACCATTCTCTATAGAGAATATTTCTCATTGATTGGGTGTCTTTAATTTTCACATAGCGATAAAAAGAGCAGGTTTTTCGAATAAAGGATTCTCGCTCTTGCTCCTGAATTAACTGAGATTTATTTTTTCTATTAAATAAATTATTCTGTGCCATACTAAAATTTACAGTAAATTTTATTTCCAATTATCTATATTTTCAGGGACACATCTACAAAAAAGTGCTTACAATAGCAGAAAATATTACCATTAATGCTGATATAAATAAAATATGGGCTTTCCTTACAGATTTTTCTCTCAGTTTAAATTTCAACAGGTTTCATACCAAATTGGAACTTCCAGCTCAATATTCAATTGGAAAATTGAAAAAATTTAAAATAGATCATAATTTTGGTTTTGGGAAATATGAAATGGTTGCAGAAATCACTAATTGTATTCCGCCAAACAAACTTTGCTTATGGGAATATTGTGCTGATGATAAGAAGAAAGGTTTTCCTCATAAAGTTGAATTTCAAATTGAACCTGATGGAAATAAATGTAAGTTGAGCTATACAGTTACCGGCACTTATGGAGGGAAAGTGCAGGATATGTCTTTCAAGCCAATACTTAAAGGTGTAATAATTGAAGAGTTATTAAAAATAAAAAATGCGATCGAATCCTCAGAAAATATACCCAAACCACTAGCAGCTGAAACAGCTAAACCAATTTAAGCAGGTAGGTTGATTGTACCTCAAATCAGTCGTAAATTTATACTCTCAAAAAAAACCAACATTATCAAATAATATTAATTGGAAACCAATTTAAAAGAAATTAATAGTTATACCCGTCAGCTGGATATTACCATAGCCTGGGAGCTGATTCAGGATGAATATGAAAAAGAGTTTTCCCGAGCCAGGTCCTCCTTCAGCATGAAAGGATTCAGAAAAGGCAAAGCACCAGAGCAAATTGTAAAGAAAAATTTAGGTCCTTCAATTGAAGCCCATTTTGCAGAAGATTCTATAAACACCTATTACCGAAAAGCATTGGATGAATTAAAATTAGCCCCCATAAATCAAGCATCCATTAATAATTTAGAATTCAAGGAAGGATTAGCTCTTTCTTTTTCTGCACGGTTTGAAGTTAATCCCGAAATAACATTACCAAAATATCAAAAGAAATTTAAAATTAAAGCAGTTCGGTATATGGCTGGGAGTGAAGATATTGAACAGGCACTCACCCAATATCAGGAGCAGAATGCCTCAATAAAAACTATTGAAACAGGAGCAGAAACAGGTCATTTTATTCGAGGAGATTTCAATGTATTAGATGATAGTGGTTTATCAATTGTGGGAAGTAAAATGGAAAATCAATATATCCGATTGGGTTTTGGACCGTTTAAAGAAGATGCCGAAAAAGTATTCATTGGCGCTAAAGAAGGGGATGAAGTAAGAGTATCCATCCAAAATAAAGAAAACATTGTAAAATATCATGTGAAAATAAACCGGGTAGAGGAACAAATTTTGCCGGACATTGATGATGATTTAGCTAAAACAATTAATGAAAATACCAAAACTTTGAACGAATTAAAAAATGTAATTAAGGCTGAAATACAAGCTTCATTGGATAATGATCATAAGGAATTGGTTCGGAAAGAAATTATTGAATACTTCGTGCAAAATTCAAAAGTGGATGCTCCGGAGTCAATGGTGTCATTATTTTTGGATCAAATAAAAGATGATTTAGAAAAAAGAAATCAACCATTTGACGAAAAACAAATGAAAGAAAACTACCAGTCTCATGCCGAATGGAATATTAAGTGGTATCTTATAAAAGATCATATTATTGAAAATGAAGCATTGGATATATCTGATGAAGAATTAGATAGTAAAATTGAAGATGCCATTTCAAATAACCAGGCAAATGAACATAAAATCAAGGCTTTTTATAGGCAATCTAAGAATAGACAGCAACTGTTTAGTGAGATGCTTAATGATAAACTTTTTGAAAAACTTTCTGTATTTGCGAAAGTAAAAGTAGTGGAGGAATCCACTAATGAATTACGGAAAAAACAAGCAGCTTAATAAAATGGAGAACACATAATAGTATGTTAGTACCAATGGTGGTAGAACAATCTCCCCAAGGGGAGCGCGCGTATGATATTTATTCACGATTATTGAAGGAAAGAATCATTTTTCTGGGGTCTCCGATAGATGATAATATTTCGAGTTTGATTATTGCTCAGCTACTCTTCCTTGAAGCAGATGATCCGGAAAAGGAAATATTTATGTATATAAACAGTCCAGGTGGAGTGATTACTTCTGGCTTTGGAATTTTAGATACTATGAATTACATTAAACCTGATATTTGTACAATTTGTATGGGACAGGCCGCAAGTATGGCTGCAGTTCTACTCAGTGCCGGGACAAAAGGAAAAAGATCAGCCCTGGAAAATTCCAGAGTAATGATCCACCAACCATTAGGTGGATTTCAAGGACAGGCATCAGATATTGAAATTCATACCAAGGAAATTCTCTATCTCAGGGATAAAATTAATAAAATATTAAGTAATAATTCGGGCAAATCTGTTAAAACTATCGAGAAGGATACAAACCGTGATAATTTCATGTCTGCAGAAGTTGCATTGGAATATGGATTAATTGACCAGATTGTTAAAACACGCTAATGAGAAATAAAACAATAACTGAACGGATATTGGACTGCTCCTTTTGCGGTACTCCTGAAGGAGATGTTGATTTTCTAGTGGAAGGTGATGGCGTATTTATTTGCGATGTTTGTGTTGCCAAAGCAAATGATATCGTTAAGGAAAACCTTCATAAGGATTTATATGGATTAACCTTCAATCTTCAAACTCCCAAAGATATAAAAAATATGCTGGATCAGTATATTATTGGACAGGAATTAGCAAAACAGACCGTTGCAGTTGCTGTTTATAATCATTATAAACGTATTAATTCACAACATGATAACTCGGACGTAGAAATTGAAAAAAGCAATATTCTCCTTGTTGGACCTACAGGTACAGGTAAAACACTTATTGCCAAGACTTTGGCAAAATTACTAAATGTTCCCTTTGCAATAGCTGATGCCACCGTTTTGACAGAAGCAGGGTATGTTGGAGAAGATGTAGAAAATATTTTAGTCCGACTATTCCAAGCAGCAGATTTTGATATAGATCAAGCAGAAAGGGGTATTATTTACATTGACGAAATTGATAAAATTTCCAGAAAGTCAGGCAATCCTTCTATCACCCGGGATGTATCAGGAGAAGGTGTCCAGCAGGCACTATTAAAAATATTGGAAGGAACAAAAGCAAATATTCCTCCGAAGGGTGGTCGAAAACATCCTGAGCAGCCCTTAGTTACCATTGATACTTCAAATATTCTATTTATTTGTGGTGGTGCATTTCAGGGATTGGAAGAAATAATTGAAAAGCGTGTTTCTGGTGGGGGAATTGGTTTTATAAGAGAGATTAAAACAAAAGTTAAAGACAGTCATCTATTTTCAATGACCCAACCAGAAGATTTACTTAAATATGGATTTATTCCAGAATTAATTGGCAGGCTTCCGGTTATTTCTGCACTGGAAGAACTATCAGACGAAGCACTTCTCTCCATTTTATCGGATCCGAAAAATGCACTGGTAAAACAATACCAAAAATTATTTGAAATGGAAGACGTACATTTAGAATTTACACCTCAAGCATTAACTGAAGTCGTAAATGAAGCTAAAGCCCGAAAAACCGGTGCAAGAGCTCTTCGTTCAATTTTAGAAAATACCATGCTGGATATCATGTATGAAGTCCCATCTCTAGAAAATATTGACACCTGCATCATAACAGATGAAGTTATCATAAATAAAGGAAAACCCATCTATAAATTGCTGCGTAAATCAGCTTAATCCCTTCTTTCAACGATTTTTACCCTTTTAAAATTGTTGGATCCGTCACAAGATTGTTCAATATTCTACATTAAATTCCTTCAGAATTCGTATGCAAACCGAAATCAATAAAAATGAAGAATTTGGATAAAATCATAAAATATATTCTCATACTGACTTGGGTTGGACTTAGTTGTTCAATTATCAAGGCAGAAGTAGTAATTACTGAGTTTTTTATATTACAAGCTGATAACTCCCATACACCCCAATATATAGAATTATATAATGATAGTAATTCTTCAATTGATTTAACAGATTGGTCAATTACCACTCGGAATGGTGAAGGTATAGAATTTGAAGGAAGTCCCTATTTTAATAATAGTAGTGGGTTGGTTCTGATCAATAATATTGAAATTGATCCTTTTGGGTATTTTCTAATTTCGTCATCGTTTTGTAATTATTCAACTTCCGGCTGTTATTTTTATAACGAATTCCAAAGTGAAATTGATATAGAGGCTTTTTACCTTTATTTACCTTTAGATGGACAAGGATCTATTATTTTAAAAAATAGTACCGATGATGTCGTTGATAGCATTTACTATGATATTGAAGTAGATGAAAATAGCAGAGGCCGTTCAATGCGTTTACATTCACCCTATATAGATAATTCATTGGTCGAAAACTGGTCTCTCAGCCCCAAAACTGAAAACAGCCTATGGCTTTATGAAGAAGGTACTGAAATACAAAACTTTGGATCTCCCCGGGAAGAAAATTCATTTAGACTTCAAAATATTCGTTATTCGGATTTATGGTTTCCTAATAATATTGAAATTGATACTGGAGGCACACACATTATTTATGGTGATTATAATAATTATTACAACGCAGAACCATTTGTAGATGATAATGGAAATGGTATATGGGATGACGGTGAGGAATTTGATGATAGAAATGATAGTAATTCTTGGGATTATCAAAATAATAATTTTGGAGATCCATTAGAATTTTCATGGGTAGGTACATCTATTGAAAATACCCCCGCTCTTACTGATCTTAAGTATGAAATAATTATAAAAAAAAATGGTGCCCTTATTCCTTCTAATTCATTCTGGTTGAATATTACAGATACAACAATTCCTGTATTACCTCTTGATTTACTCATTGATTCATTAGGGAGATATCGAGAGATAGCAGAATACACCTGGACAATAGAACTAACCAAAACCTATTCTGATAGTGTTGATATAATTTATTCTGATAAATATACATTTTCCATCGATGCTAGCGACTATGGCAGATATGGTTGTGTTGATAATGGCTGCTGTACAGATGACCCAGATGAGGTTGATGAAAATGGTATTTGCCCAATATTATGTTCAACAAATGCATATTATGAAATACCATATAAAAGTAATCACCCATTGGGATGTATCCCTGGTGAGAATTGTTTTAGTGCCCTGAATTATTATGAAGATGCAAATATAAATTCAAATACCTGCCATTATGCATCATTGTCAATACCAGCATTTGTAGTTGGAGACACTAACACTATAGCAACGGTTCCGATTTATTTTAAAAATGATTCTTTAGCAAATATTGATT
>SCKP01000061.1:0-1374 GCA_004124405.1 Fidelibacterota bacterium
TTCTGGTCCGGACTGTATTGTAATCCTGATTATGAAGATGACTGTAACCAATATACCTCAGCAGACGAATGTCCTTTAGATCATTGCTGGTGGGATGCTGAAGATGGTGACTCAGGTGAATGCATCCATGATGAAGGCCCCCCTGAATGCCTACAAGACTGCCCGGGGATTGATGATTTAGGGCCTGATTCTGATTTCTCTGAATCTTGTACATTTTTTACATCAATATCAGATGATAGCTGTACTGATGATTGTGGAATGGAAGAATCCATGATGCTTGCAATGATGAATTTTATGTGTGAAATGTATGATGAGTGTATAGCAGAAGAAGGGAACAGTGAGAGTGATTGTGAACAATGGTTTGATATGGATGATGAATATGGGAATGACTGTGCCCAATATGATAATGATCAAACTGCCTGTGAGAATACTCCAGACTGTCACTGGGATGGAATGTATTGTAATCCTGATTATGAAGATGACTGCAACCAATATACCACTGATACTATCTGTAATACGTATGATCATTGCTGGTGGGACAATGGACAATGTGTGCATGATTATGATGATGGTCCGCCTGATTGTCTGAAGAATTGTGACCAAGGATTTGAAACATTGAGTGAGAATTCTACTGATGAAGAATTCTGTGCTGTGTTGACGGCAGCAAATACAACTGGATGTGGTTGTTCTGTAGAGGATCTGTCTGATATAGAATGTTTTAGCTATATGTGTGGAGGGCTGGAATATATGGATGAGGAGATTGAAATTGAAGAACCTCCCGTATGCATGGCGGGATGTGTGGCTACTGATTGTGGATTTAGTCCCGATTTTGAAGGTGATCTGTGTGAAATGTTAGATTGTTTGGAAAGTAGTGGCTGTATCGATTTATGTTCAGATGCAGATATGTTGCTCTTTGATGGCATAGCATATTTCTGTGATGCTCCCGATGGCTGTGAAGAGTTTTTCGATATGGGTGATGAACATGCAGATGACTGTGCCCAATATGATAATGATCAAACTACCTGCGATAATACTCAAGGTTGTCACTGGGATGGCACGTATTGTGTTCATGATGATGGAGATTATGGTCCTGAGTGCCTGTCAGATTGTGAAGGTATTGAAGGTGTAGACCCTGAAGGAGATCCTTTCGCTTTTTGTACATGGGCATCGGGGTTATCATATTTTAGTGATTGTATGGAAGGATGTGATGATGATGTAATCGCTGAAATTGCATCGTATACTTCCATATGCACAGAATGTCTTATTGCAGAAAATTGTGAGGAAGCAGAACTTAGTACTGATGAGAAAAATCTTTTGCTGCCTGAAGCATTCTTTCTTCATACAGTATATCCCAATCCCTTTAATCCTACAGCG
>SCKP01000061.1:1384-7165 GCA_004124405.1 Fidelibacterota bacterium
TTACTTATGAGAAAAATCTTTGTCTGCCTGAAGCAGTCTTTCTTCATCCAGTATATCCCAATCCCTTTAATCCTACAACGGATATTGGTTTCAGCCTTGAATTGGCAGGGCCGGTGTCCATATCTGTATATGATGTGACAGGAAGGAGAGTTGAGACAATACTTCACAACAAGTTTCAAAATGCGGGGTCGTATATTATCAACTGGAATGGCTCTCAGTTCCCCAGCGGGATATATTTCATACATCTGCAGGCAGGGAAACAGATTGCAAAACAGAAGATTACGCTGTTGAAGTAATAGAATTAATAATTCTAAATAAAAAAGCGCCAGTTATCCTGGCGCTTTTTTTATCAGTTTATTAAATAGTTCAGTTATTCATATTCTTTAGACCAAATACCGTTTTCTTCTATCCATCCATATCGTGCTGTTCCATCTTCCTTATGAACTGATATTTCGGTAACCGTGAGGTTATCCGTATTGGTTCCATGAAGAAAAATATCTAAATCATAAACCTTGCCATTTTCCGCATTAAAATCAGCACAGGCAAAATAAATATCTTCTCCAATATGAGATAGGCGTTCCTTGTGAACTTTGTCAAGCTTGAGTTTTAAAACTGTATCCGTTTTTGGATCAATAACCAGAAATGCACCCCTCAGAATAATATCTGCTTCTACAAACCCTTCAATTGCTTTCGCCAGATTCTGCAGAGTAATTCTTTCACCCTGTACAATTTGGGGCGTGAATGTCGTAGTTGGAGTGGTTGTTGGATGTTCCGCTTTTTTTGTTTTGGTCGGATGTTCTCCCTGGGCAACAAGTAATGATGCTGCAAACATTATAATAATTATCTTTTTCATTGTAGTCCTTTTATTTTAAATTGATTATTAGATTTATTTTTAATACACTTCGCTGCGGTAATCTTCCTGTTTGATGGATTTTTTGGCATCAGTGAGCCAGCTGGTAAACCCACGGGCTTTTACTGAGTTTAGTAATTGGTTACGAATTGAGGAATATTCTTCCTGATACAGCGAATCATCAAATGTATCTCTGGAGGTCATTTGTAAAACCAGCGCCGCATTGAATGTTTCTATAACACCCGATATTTCACCCTCATCCATTGCAAGCAGGGTTCCTGTCAACTGATTACTTTTTCCGATCCCTGGAAAAGAACCCCCAATTGTTTGTGTTTCACCGGAGGAGAATTGTAAAAGGGAGTCATTATTGGTTATTAATTCCCAGTTATCAGCATTATTTCGATATGGCTGCAGTAATTCTGCTGCATATATTTTTTTATTTTCCCGTATCAGGGTTCGGCGGATACTTTTTTTCACCTCATCCAAAGTTTTATAGCCACCATCTTTTTCTCCAAAGGTATGAAAAACAGCTGTTCCATTATTAGTAATGATGGGCTCTGAAACAGATCCAATTGAATTATCAAATACAAACCGTACTGCGTCTCGTACAACTCCCATCTGAAAAGGAATACCTGAATTCAAAGTAAAACCTTCGTGTATATCCAGCGTATCGATTTTCAAGCCCCCAAATAATTCAACAGCTTCCTTAAATGAAGAATAATCCGCTTCTTCCGCAAAAAGCCGCGCTTCCTGTATTGCCTCCTCCTCTTTGCTGGAGGCATCCAGATTATCACGGGAAATATAAACACCGCCAATTTTAATATTCGTGGCAGGAGAAGGTTTAAAGAGTGCATACTCAGCAGACCGGGTATCCTTAGTTGTATAGCTGTCATCCTTTATTTCATTATATCTTTCTTCTATTTCGGCAGCACTAATTTTAATTAATGAATCCGGAATTTCACTTAATTTCATATAGAGATAGTCTAATGTGCAGTTCACATTTTTCTTTATGAAATCTCGTCGAATTTCCTCATCATTCACAGATGCCAAATTATTATAAATTGTCTGAAGCTTTCTATCTGCCAGCCAAATTCTTAGATAATTTTCCCAACTAACAAGTAGTGGGTTTAAATCTACTGGAATATTACCATTTTCAACTGCCTGCTCATAGGAGCCTGAATCGAATTTGCCATCATCATCTAAAAAGAATCCCGCACTTGTTAAATCGGTCTGGAATGCAGGAGGCGGGGTAACCAGAAGAAAATCATAAATTTCATCTAAGGATACTTCTAAGCCCAGTTGTTTAATTTTTTCATCTTTCAGCTCCCGCTCAATGATGGCATTCCATGCAAAGTCACCAGCATTTTGGGTGGCACGATTATCAATGGTCTGACCCTGACGCCGCATTCGGTTTAGTTGAATTTCCCGTTGTCGTAAATACCGACTATGGGTGATGTTCTTTCCATTTATTTTGCCGGCGTTTAAACGAATATTCTTCCCGCCGAAAACTAGATCCATGATATTGGCTCCACCTACAAGTCCGCCAATTGCCATACTTAAAATAAAAAAGAAGAGTAAAAGCCATAATACTACATGGGACCTTTCTCTCAGTTGAGTCATATTAAACACTATATTTGCTCCAAATAATTAATGATTTAGTTCCGTATTTATCGTTGTGGAGATAAGCGGGATCGAACCGCTGACCTCTTGAATGCCATTCAAGCGCTCTCCCAGCTGAGCTATATCCCCTTTTTTCTTTAATGAACATGTTGTTTTTCACCAAAATAGACAGCCGTAAATTTATTTTTTTTACCCAACTCTCTCCAAGGAAAAGATTGCCTATCGGGGAACCTTTTAACCTGAAAACAGTTTGACCGTTCTGAATAATCCTTCTAAATTTCATAAACTGTGGCACATAAAAAACAAATTATATTCATTTTTTCTCTGGCAATTGTTCTGGGACTCATCCGTTTTTCATTCCTGAATGATCCTGAGTTTACCCTTATTAAAAAAGAACGAATTGTTGAAACTATCAGCTCTTTTTCCGTACCGGAGGATATGACCTCACCAATGGCAATAAATATAGAATTTGCCCAAAATCTTTTTAATGAAAAATTGGCTGTTTTTGTTGATGCTCGAGACTCTGAGGATTATAATTCTGGACATATTGAAAATGCAGTTAATATCCCATTTGATTATTATGAAGATTATGAAGATGCTATTAATAATCTGGATGATACCTTTACCCACGTAATTTATTGCAGCGGAGAGGATTGTTCCCTCAGCATGGATTTAGCTGATTATTTTTTTAATGAACTGGCATTTGAAAAGGTGCTTATTTTTGAAGGAGGCTGGCCCCAGTGGAGAGATGCTGATCTCCCCTCTTCGCTCAATAGTTCAGTTATAGTTGAAACAACTTCCAAAGAAACTGAATTTGATCTGGATGATATCATATCGTGGATAACATTGATCTCAGCTATTTTCATCGCCCTTCATTTTCTTTCAATTAAAGGAATTATCTCACTCCCTTTGGCCGGGTTAAATACTTTAGATATATTGGTATTGCCTCGAATAATATTGGGACTTGTATTTATTTTTGCAAGTTATCATAAAATTCTGGACCCAGCTTCATTTTCAGATAATATCCATAATTTTCATTTAACTCCCGCTGCTGTAGAAAATATTGCAGGTATTGTTCTTCCCTGGCTGGAATTGATTCTTGGTGTGTTTCTTATTTTTGGGGTATTTTTAGAGGGTAGTATAAGCCTCACAATTGGCTTATATATCTTTTTTATATTAATTTTATCTCAAGCAGTTTTTAGAGGTATTGATGTCCATTGTGGATGTTTTAAAACAGAAGCTGATGCTGGAGTTACAGATATGAAAATGGGTTTAATAAAACGAATTGGGGAAGATTTTTTACTTTTAGGCATGGCATTTATTTATAAAATGAAAAACAAAATTACATTATCAAATAAGGAACACGAATGAATAAATTATTTTGGATGATTATACTGATGCTTTTTCAGGTCGGTTTGGCAGAAGCTGCCGCTTCCAAACAGATACGAATTGTCGGCACCGCCAATGTACATGGTGAAACCGACCCCTGTGGCTGAAAGAAGAAACCTCTGGGCGGTCTTGCCCGGAAAGCTACCATTATTGACAATCTCAGGTCGGATGGTTTTGATGTTCTCATTTTAGATGCGGGAAATCTCCTCTTTAAAAAGGAAACTTTAGGTCCCGGTTCCCCAATAGAAATTGCAAAAATGACTGCTGAAATTATTGTTTCTGCATTTAATGATATTGGCTGTCATGCTTTTTCTCCCGGCTCAAAAGATTTTGCTGCTGGTCTTGACTTTATTCAGGAAATGCAGATGCTGGCAAACTTTCCATTTATATCCGCAAATATTATGGATGTTAATGGTAATCGTCTCTTTGACCCCTATTTAATTGCTGAGGTTGAGGGTGTCTCCGTTGGTATTATCGGATTAGCATCTAAGTTCATTCATTCTGATGTATATATTCAAGATCCTATTGAAGCACTGAATGAGCTGGTGGGTGAGGTTGATAGCCAATCTGATATATTGGTTCTCATGTTTGATTCAGAAGAAGCAGACATTTCTAAATTACAAACTTCTGGTTATCCTATTGATTTGGTCATACGGAGCAAATCTAAAACACGGTCTCAGGATGGTGGTAAACGAGATATTCCTGCATATTCATGTGGTGCTAGGGGTAAATACCTGTATCAGTTTGACATTACAATTGCAGATCCAAATCAAGGCTTTACCGATTTAGCTGTGTATGAAAACCAGGTGTCTCAAGCAGAGAAAAAACTAAATAAAATGAGACAGGGTAATCTTTTAACAGATTTATACAATATGTATAAAGATGACCCTCAAAGTTTGAAGAAAATTGAAACCTACGAGTCTCAAATTCAATCTGCAAAAATTGCCCTGAAAAACAGTGTGAATTCTATAAAAATGAGTCAACATGAACTGAGTAAAACGGTGACAGACCGCCCGGACATCCTGCGAATAGTAGATGATGGTAAGACTAAAATTAATAATTCATTTGGACCACAGCCTCCATCTGGAACACCTCCGGGGCAGAATCAAAAACATATTGGACATAATCACTAAATAATTTGGAAAAAGTGTGCTATTTCTGGTAAAATATGTACCTGGATTTCATCAGTTTTTTATATGCGAAAGTAGCTCAGCTGGTAGAGCATAACGTTGCCAACGTTAGGGTCGTCGGTTCAAATCCGATCTTTCGCTCAGCTAAGCCTCTGATTCCTGAGCATTGAGTTTGTCGAAATGTCGAAGGGTGGGGGCTTTTTTAGGCGTCGTACCCAAGCGGTAAGGGAGCGGTCTGCAAAACCGTCATGCACCAGTTCGAATCTGGTCGACGCCTCAGCAGGAGGTGAACAGAATTGGGATTTGGATTCATATTCAATGTGAGAAATAACGATTAATTCCAGTTCCCTGCCCGCCAACTGGCGGGAAATCTGGTCGACGCCTCAATAGGGGGTCTTTTTGATCCCCTTTTTAATAGCCCATTAAATTTCGTTTATTGGATATTTTTGCCGAGATGGTGAAATTGGTAGACACAAGGGACTTAAAATCCATTGTGAGCATAGACGGTAAACCTCATTAACCCTCAGGACACGAGGGTTTTTTCATATCCAATCATACCCAATCATACCCCCAAGATGGGAACAATTAGATGGGAACGCTAAAAAAATTCAAACATTAACGAAAATCGATCAGCAAAACCCCTTTCAAGGGGGTGGGGTCAGTACATATAGCCGAGTAATATTTTGTGGTAATTTTCAAAGATTCAACGAAAACTTAACCCCATAGGGGAACTTTAACGGGGGTAGGTTCAATAACAAAAGGCTTACACTCATTCTAAAATATTTTTTAAAT
>SCKP01000062.1 GCA_004124405.1 Fidelibacterota bacterium
AAATTTGAAATGATACGGAAAATTTGGGGATATATTAAATTCGATATTTCTAAGGAATTATCATCAAGGCTATAAAGGCTTGATAAGCGCATGGCTCTGTACAATGGTCCTGTATTATAATTGCCTAAATTATATTTACATTTCCAGACAGTTTCATGATTTTTTGTTATTTCTAAGCTATATGCACCGGATTCGTTTCCAATTGTATTAACAAGGTAATTTCCATTGTCCAATTTTTGAACATTTCCAGATAGGGCTCCGTATAATTCAGGTGGCAGGGTATGTGACCAGACTGTATTTGCAGTATAAATATTATTATCTTCAACAATTTCTATTTCTATTGCTCTTGAAACCGGCGCTGTTAATCCCGCTGTTGTATATTGGCTCAATATGCCATTATCTAGGGTGACGATATTCCCATTTGGGAGAATTTGCAAGCCATGCTGCCCACTGAATAATGTATCTGGATGGACAACTTCATCCCCAAGCCATTGAATTCCTAAATTCCAAATTATTTCTTTACTGGAATAATCAATTTTAGTGATTCGGTCTAAATGCCTTGAGGATACATACAGAGCATTATCAGATTCATTATAAGCCAATGCATTGAAGTGAATCCAGTCAAATGGAAGATTGTTATTCCAAGCTGTTTCCCAATGACCGGCTAAATAGTCAAAATCATCTAAACTGAAATAATCAAATGCGCTCCATTCCCAAACGATATCACCCGTATCTTTATCCCACTCAACAATTTTTTCACCCTTCCAATCATATCCGATTCCATTAATAATATAATCCTCATAATCTTCCTCCCAGGAAAATGGATTATTAATTGAAGAATAATCTCCGGAGGTTGGAATTGGGTGGTTTTCCACTATGGGGATAAATCCCATATAATTACCGTTTGGTAATTTGATGATTTCATGTTGAATGAATGATTCATTTTGAAGCTGTATTGTATCTATTGGTTCACTCCACAAATATTCATTATTTTTAGAATATTCACAGCCAATGAGGGAATTATTAAAATCTGGGAGTATTTTTCCTCCTAACAGATTATTATTTTCATCCACATTGAAAAATACAAATGAATTAATCCCTCCAGAATTCCAGACTTCATTTCCATTCATATCAATAGCTGCTGAATAATTATTGTAGTATGAGCCGAAAACGGTAATTCCATTAGATGCTAATTGTGAATTATAGGTAAGAATTTCAATGGGATTGTCATCATTTTGAAATGTTACTGAACTCTCACCCGTACTAAACTCATGTGGACCCATCCACTCTCCAGCGTTTGCCCGTACTCGCCAATAGTAGTTGGACTCCCATTGAATAACTTCTTTTTCAATATAGTACAGGTCGGTTGTATTGGTACTAATTAATGGGGTGTTAAAATTAACCGATTCTGATATTTGCAACTCATACCCTGTAGCATTTGGTACTTCTTCCCATTCAAATAATACGTGAATATAGGTGAGGTTGCTCTCATTTGGCGGGTTGGTTAACCCTGCCCATAACAATGATGAGGAAATTGAAAATATATTAAAAAGTAAACGTGAAATTTTATTCATTTATAGAAGATATTTAATACTGACACAGAAAAGTGGAAAAGGTTAAATCAGTCCGATTTCTTCTAATCGTTCTGCCAGGTAGCTGCGGGCAGTATGAGACTCGGAAAGCTTTACATGATCATGGGGGTGTAGAAAAAGCGGCATGGACAGCCGAGAAGTTTTCCGTTTATCATCTGGAGGGTTTATTACCCGATGGGTGGTGGAGGGGAAATATCCATCTGTAGCCATTTGGAGCATATCACCTGTATTCACCACTATCATTCCGGGATCCGTTGGCACATCAAACCAATTGCCATCCACATCACTGGCTTGTAATCCCGGTGAAGTTGCCGCACAAAGAATGGTTAACAGGTTTATATCTTCATGGGCTGCAGCTCTCACTGCCTGAGGAGAATCAGTCTCTCGAAGCGGTGGATAATGAATAATTCTCAACATATTCATGGGACTGTTCTTTATCATTTCACTCAATGGCTGTGAAAAAGAATCTTTTATCTTTTCAGGGCAGTTATCTTCAACCCAACTGAGAAGCGTTCCTGATAAATCACATAGATATCCATATAATTCCATGGTTTTTTTACTTAATGTATTTGGAAATTGTCCCCAGGGATAAATTTGAAAGAACTCTTTTAAATCTTTCTGGGTATACCCTTTTGCATTTTCTTCCCCAAAAGGAAAATATCCATCTTGTTCTTTAAGATTAAATTTGTACTCATGTTTAGAGTCTGAACTGAAAAAAACCTCCCATTCCTCATAAACAGTATGTACCAACTCAAAATTTATGGGGTGATTGGTGAGGACCGCAAATCCCGTATTTTTCAGGGATAGCGTGAATTCAGCTGGCGCTGATGTTACCTGAAAATCAACAACCTGAATATTCATATCAGACACAGTTAGAGCCCATTATGACAGTGAAGGAGGAAATTTTTCCTGATACATCTCTAAAATTTCCCTGGATAAATAGGCAGGATATTGTCCATTTCTACGGTTTTTTATCTCATCACACACAGCATACCATGCTTTTTCATCTTTGACTTTCTGCAATTTTTCTCTTTCTTCTTCTATGAGTTTCATTGGTTCTTCCATTTTTTTCTCCATATTCACTTCGTTATTTTATCACCACAGAGACACGGGGGCACAGAGGTTTATTAACTAAAACCTATACCCAATTATCCTTTCCTGTGTTTCGCGGGTAATTTCTGTTTTTAAATCAGCTTATCTCTCCTCAATAGCGCATCCGGGTCTGGTTCCTTTCCGCGAAATTTTACATACATATCCATTGGGGGTTCGGTATTGCCTTTTTCGAGGATATTTTTTCTAAATGAATCTGCAATTTTTTTATTAAATATTCCATTTTCTTTAAAATATTCAAAGGCATCAGCATCCAATGACTCTGCCCATTTATAAGAGTAATACCCCGCAGAATACCCACCACCAAAAATATGCCCCAATTGGCACGAAATGGTAGAGCCTTCCACTTTAGGTAATAAGCGCGTTTTTTCAATGGCTTCATCTTCAAATTTTACCACATCTTCAACATTTGAAGGGTCACCAGTGTGCCAGGCCATATCCAGCATTCCCAATGAAAGCTGTCTGAGACCCATAGTTCCTGCATTGAAAGACTGAGATTTCTTTATTTTTTCGATAAGTTCATCGGGAATAATTTCACCCGTTTCATAATGTTTGGCAAATAGACTTAAGGTTTCTTTTTCTCCCAGCCAGTTTTCCATTATTTGGGATGGCAGTTCCACAAAATCCCAATACACATCAGGGCTGGCAAGGGAACGGTAGGTCACTTTTGAAAGCATCCCGTGCAGTGCATGGCCAAATTCATGGAAGATTGTATTCACTTCCATGAAAGTCAGGAGAGAGGGTTTGTCTTCCGTGGAGGGGGTGAGGTTGCCTACAATGGATACCAGGGGTCTATCCACTTTTCCTTTATATAGGCCCTGGGGGCGCCAGCAGGTCATCCAGGCACCACCATTTTTTGTTTCACGGGGATGAAGGTCAATATAAAAAAGCGCTAGAAAATCGCCATTATCCTCATGGACTTCAAACACCTGCACTTCTTCATGATAGACCGGTACATCGTTAATCTCCTTGAATTTTAAGCCATACATGAGCCCTGCAACCTGAAAAATACCATCAATGACATTTTCAGATTTAAAATAGGGGCGTAGTTCTTCCTGATCAAAATCATACTTCTGTTTTTTAAGTTTCTGACTATAATAGGCTGAATCCCAGGCTTGCATTTCTTCAACACCATCTTTTCGGGCAAGTTCTCTCATTTCATCCAGCTCTTTTTGTGCAGAAGGGTAGTACACATCATATAGGCGGCTCAGAAAATTCATAACCGTTTCAGTAGTTTTTGCCATTCGTTTTTGAAGGGTATAGTCAGCATGATCTTCAAAGCCCAGAATTTGGGCTTTTTCGTAGCGGAGGGCCACCATCTTTTTAATAATATCCTGATTATCAAATTTTCCGCCAAATGATATTTTGCCAAACTCACGGCTCAAGGTTTCTCTCAGTTTCCGATTATCAGCATATTGCATTACAGGTATATAACTGGGCATTTGAAGCGTGAACATCCAACCTGATTTTTTATCTTTTTTCTGGGCAGTCTCAGCCGCCTGGGAAACTACCATTTCAGGAATGCCAGAAAGCTCTGATTTATCTTCTGTAAAGTAGGTATATTCATTAGTAGCATTCAGGGTATTCTGGGAAAACTTTGGAGATAATTTTGATAGTTCTTCATCAATTTTCCGCACTTTCTCTTTATCAGTATCATTTAACAATGCACCGTTGAGGGTAAAGCCTTTATAACTTTCTGAAACCAGCCGTTTTTGCTCTGCATTTAGATTATCATTCTCTATATTTTCATACAAATATTTCACCTTTGCAAATAGTTGTGAATCTAAATGTACATTATTACTAAAAGCAGATAACTTTGGTGAAATTTGCTGAGCCAGTTCCTTGAAATCATTATCCGATTCGGCACCCATGAGATTAAAATAGGTGAGGGATATGGTCTCCATAAGCTCTGAGCAGGTCTCCATGGGGAGAGCCGTATTCTCAAAAGTTGCTGTGTCTGTATTAGTTTTCACCTCATCTAATGTTTTTTCAGCCTTTTTGATGGCATATTCCAAAGCTGGAATAAAATGCTCCTGCTTTATTTCATTAAATGGCACCGCCCCATATTTATGTGGGGATGGTTTTACAAGTGGATTATTTTCTATTGACATGCTTTTCCTTTACTGTTGTTAATTATTCAACGGAGATGAGCACATAATCTTCGCCATCCTGCACCTCTGCTATTACGCCTACATCTGCGCCATCTTTTATTTGCTCGATAATGGCATCAAAATCAATACCCTTGTCGCTCATTTCAGTTTTTGCTTTACTCGGTACAAATTTTCCAAAAAACCGAACCATATTCAAGCCCAAAGTAATATTGACCGTTTTCTTCCCATTTTTTACAACTTTTATTTTGAGTTTTCTCCCAGGAACGCCCTCTTCACCTGGGGCTGATTCTTCAGCTAAATTGGTTGAGACTTTAATGTCTGTGGATTTCTTTTTTGATTTTGTAGATGAATTAAAACTTACTCCGCCAGCCAAAATGCCGGAACCAATCAAGATGAAAAGTATAGTCCACCCCTGCCCATCTGCTATAATTGAACTGCCATCAGGGAGCGCGCCAAAAACCAATCCCAAAGCTAATGATAGTGGTAATCCCATGGAAGTATCAGGGTAGGATGATTTCCTTTTAACCGATTCACCGCGAATACCAGCAACGATTCGTTTTATTGATTTTCTCATTTTGAGTGAAAAGAAAATACCAGAAAGCACCCACAACCAGGTAGGGAATTGCCAACCCAGTAAATACCAAAATGTGAAAAGTATGACCATTTATGCAGGCTCCTTTACTGTATTTAATTCTTTCCACAGTTTTTTAGCATCTTGAAAACGCAGATACTCCTCATCAGCATCTTCCCAGATACTTAAAAGTTTCGTCAAATGTTCCTTTGCTCTTTCAGTATCGCCATCGCTAATATATGATTTAACAATCTCCAATATAATGGAAGGAGAATTAGGATCTTTTTGTAAAATATCATTTCCAATTTTAATGGCAGATTGAAAGTCATTATTTTCATTATGGCATATCATAATTTGTTTAATCAAATGATTTTTCATATCAGGGAAATTAGTTAATACTATATAAAATTCTTTAATAGCTTCTTTAAATTTCTTATGAAATAAATATAATTGAGCATTTCCATAGCTTTGAAAAATTTTAATGTGATCCATTGGTTTTATTGAAAGAAACTCTTTTACCTTTTTGATACCTGACTCTAGAAGTTTCTCATCTTGGTTATATTCATCATAAGAAAAATTTCTCCTAAACCAGCAAGTAAGCTCCAGGGATGAACAAGCCCCTTAGTTCTTTCACTTTGTTTTTTAAGTGCGATATCTTTTTGTCCAATTAGCACATAATTACCAAGATTGAAAATAGACAATAACATTGCATCAACCGGAGTATAGAATTTACTTAAATAATGGTTCTCTTTCTCACTAAAGTCAATTGATAGCTTCATCTTCCCTCGGAAGGAATAGTATATACTCAATTTTTTATAGGTTTTGCTAAAATCATTATTTGACTTGCAGAATGTAAGTGCATCATTTAACTGATCCTCTGCTACTGAAAAATTACCTAATTTAAATTCTTCCATGGCAATACTCGCCATATAATCACAGTTATCACTTTCCAACATGAGAGCTTGCTCAAAGTAATCTTTTGCCTTCTCACTTTCACACATTCTTGAATAAATATCTGCTATATTTTCATAAGAAACTGCTTCGGTTGGACAATTCTTCATATATTGTTCTGCATTTATTAATGCATTTTTATAATCACCCAACAAATAAAAGCATAAATGTAAGTTATTGTAGGCATTATAATAGTCAGGATACTTTGATAAAATCTCATTATAGAGATCAATTGCTTCTTTATGTTTCATTCGGTTTCGATAAAGATTCCCTAAAGCTAAAAGAGGTGAAATACTTTCCGGATATTGTCTTCTCCACATTTTTATCACTTTCTCTGCCTTTTCTGGCTCTCCCTTGAAAAGTAAATAATTACACATCTTTATTAAATATGATAGCCGGTCAGGTAATTTAGAAATATTGTCAATAGCTGAGTTTATAGCTTTATTTGTCTCTTCCATGTATTC
>SCKP01000002.1:0-74442 GCA_004124405.1 Fidelibacterota bacterium
CGTACAGCTTCGTCAAGTTGCGTGTCGTTTCCTTCATCATAAAACATACTTGCAACGTATCGAATCGGCCCAACTTCCACCATTGCAAGATTCAATGTGTTTTTCAATTCATATTTGTTATCTGACAACCCATCTATTTCTGATTCTAAGGTCGAAATTTTCGTCTTTAAAACTTCAGTCTCAACATCCTTTTCTCCTATTTTTGTCAAACCTTTGGTGATTGCACCAAGTTCAATATATCGTAGAAGTGCCTTGTCCAGAATATCGAGTCGTGTCTGATATCGTTTTATTTGTGTATTCTTCTGAACAATCTTGAGATCAATTCTTTCTATCCGTTCTTCCAATAAAGTTGTAGGACTTGATTGTTCAATATGTGCTCGTGCCAAAAATCCAAAAATACCCAATGATGTAATGAACATCAACACAACTACCGATACTATAAAATAAGATCGAATTGATGCAGGACTCGTTTTCCAATTCTGGAATGTCCACGATGCAACAACCAGTTTTCCTATTTCAAGGACTACCCCCATAATAGCAATTGCAAGTTTGGCGCCCGCAAAGATTGCCATTAATCCAACTATTGAATAATAAGCTGCAACTGTAGATATAGCAAGTGCAACCAATAGAGTTAAAAGACCAAAAAACATTCGTTCTCATCCAAAAAAATCTTCAAGTGTTGAAATATGTTCTGTTTGCCATCCGACTGCTCCCATTACTGAAGACATGGGTTCGATGAATGCTTTTTGAAATTGCAAATCATAATCGATGTATTCCTCCAAACCAAATTCTTTGGGCAATTGATTAAGAATTGCAATTACTGTATCTCCAACAGGATTTGGTTTCTTGAGATATGCAAATTTAATTTTCTCTCCATCTTTTATAGTAGGATAAGCGTTAAGTAATTTCTTATCTTTCAATAATTTATTATAAAAAATAAAATGAAAATCAAAAAATGATTACAATTGAAGTAACCCGTGCAGAAATTCAGCTTATTAAAATCAAGAAAAAACCTTTACAAGATAAGTTGGGTGAGATTAAGAGTAAACAGTCCAGTTTGTCTGGTCAAATGAATTTAGATGAAGCTCTCACAGAGCAAGTTCAATCTCAGTTTGAAAATAAAAAGGGCGAGCTCAGCAAATGTCGAAAAGAGATTTCCTATCTGGAGAATATATTATCTACACTAAATAGCAACTTACTGGTTTGGGCAGAAAAAATATTGGGAAATGATAATCAGAAACATCATTTTTCCGATGAGTTGAAACATAATGAAGATAGCCTAATAATTTCTGCAATAAAAATTGATGAATTGAAATCTAAAAAGAAAAAGTTAATGCCTGAAATTAAAAAGCGTCAAATTGATTTTAAAAGCCGTGAAAAGCAATATCAAAAAGTAAAAGATAATTCCGATATTATTCAGAGAAATCAGGAAGAATTAAAAAAGCAAACAGAATCTGTATATTTGAAAATCTGTGAAGAAAAGGGTGTAATAGAAAGGTTGAAAAATACAATTACAGAAATAGAACAGAATAAAGAAACTATCGATGAAAAAATAGAACATTATAATCAAAAATTAGAAAATTCCAACGCAGATTCAAATTTAGCCCGTGCAAATGTAGAAAATCAGGAAAAGAAAAACGGATTACTCAGCTACGAAGTAGCCAGTCTGAAGACTGAACACTCAAAGTTAGAGCAGGATATTTTATCTAAAAGAGAAGAGGAAAATATTTTACAATCTAAAATATCCACATTATCCAGCCAAATAGACTTTTACACCAATATTATTGAAAATCATGAGGGAAAGCCAGCAGGTGTAAAACATATTTTAAGTAATAGTAAAAAGTATCCTTTTGTATTGGGTGTCTTATCTGACGTTATTGAAGTAGCTGATCCCTATCAATTAGCGGTTGAGACAGCCCTGGGAGAGTATGGTAACTATTTGGTAGTTGATAGTCAAAAGAATGCTCAAATGCTCATCGCTGAAACAAAAGGTGGCTTATCTATTTTTTCGCTGGATAACCTTCCTGAAGTTGCAACAGCTGAAATCCAAAATCATACTGAACTCCTACTAACAAAAATAAATTGCCAGCCTGAATTAGAAAAATTGCTGCAACTGCTTATTGGTGATGTGTGCATCCTCACTACTCATAAACCAGAACCTTATTTCAGCAATACTAAAATATATAATTGGGTAGATATATCTGGCAATTACTTTGCTCATGGATATATTTTTAAATCTTCCGGACATAAATCGGATTCAGTGATAGGGCGGAACCAGAAATTAGAACTGTTAGAAAATGAGCTTATAAATACTAAAAAGAGTGTAAAAATACTAAACGGTAATTTAAAAGATCTTATAAATAATACCGATATCACCCGCAAGAATTTACAACTTAAAACCGATGAATTAGATTCTGCTATACTGAAATTAAATAATTTTGAACAAAAGTTGAAACAACAGGATTATGTTGCAACCCAGCATCAAGAATCAATATTGGAGTACAAAGAAATTCAGAAAAAGATAGCTTCTCAAATTATTAATTACAACATCAGGCTTAAAACAGCCAAAGATGGTATTCATGATTTAGGGATTGAATACGAGAAATCATCTAAAGAATATGAAACCTTCCAGGAAAAAATAGCGGAAGATAGATCTACAATCAGAACCCATGAGCAGAATGTACAAGATGCTCGAATTAAACTCCTGGAAATTGAAAAAGAAAATGAGGGACTGGAATATCGGATTGATACTTTTATTTCACAGAAGAATGAATTAAAAGTACGCATAAAAAAATATAATTCTGAATTGCTGCGCATTGATAATGAGAATAAGAATTTACAAGCATCAATTTCTGATGGAAAAGAAAGACTAATTAATTTATCTCATTCTCTCGATAATACTAGTAGAGAAAAGGATGAATTGGAAAAATTTTATAATAAATCATATGCAGAACTTCAACGCCTGCAGTCTGGAATTCGGGAGAGGCAAAAACAGAAGGATGAATTTATAAATACTATTCGTGAATATGAAATCACCATTGCTGAAGACAGTAATGAAATAAAGTATCATCATAGTCGAATCAATGAGCTTTATAATGAAGAATTATCGGATGACCCCATTAGTTTTGATGAAGATGATTTACCGTCCCGAAAAGCTGAGATGGAAAATATCCAGAAAGCCTTAGATCGTATTGGTCCGGTCAATTTGGCTGTGGCTGAGGAATATGAAAAAGAATCTGAACGGTCTGGCTTTTTAACAGATCAGTATAGCGATTTAGTGCAGTCCGAAAAGACAATTAATGAAACCATTGAAAAGTTAGATGGAGAAGCTCAGATAAAATTCATGGATACATTTACAGCCATTCAGGAAAATTTTACCAAGACCTATTCCTCATTTTTTAGGGGTGGCGAGGGGCATCTTCGACTGGTGTGTGAAGATGACCCTCTGGAAGCAGAAATTGAAATTATTGCCCGTCCCCCTGGTAAAAAGACCCAAACCATACGCATGCTCTCTGCCGGCGAAAAAGCCCTTACAGCTATTGCCCTGCTCTTTGCCATTTATCTGGTAAAACCAAGTCCATTTTGTATTTTAGACGAAGTGGATGCACCCCTGGATGATACTAATATTGCAAAATTTACCAAAGTTTTGAAAGAATTCTCTAAAAAAACCCAGTTTATAGTAGTAACCCATAATAAACTCACCATGGAAAAAGCCGATTATATGTATGGCGTAACCCAGGTGGAAGAAGGTGTGAGTAAAATTGTATCTGTGAAATTTAGCAGTGAAAAAGTGAAAGAGTTTGCTTAATACAAATGAATTAAAATAGTACAAATTATATGCATTCCCTCCTAGAATCATTTGAACAATTTATTTATCCCCAATATTGTAATACTTGTGATACTCCATTATCGGAAGTAGAACAATTGTTCTGCTCAAAATGTAGAGTAAATGATATTCAATTCAGTAAATTAGGAAATTGGGTTCGGCAACTCAAAACGCATAAAAACCTGGATTATGCACATTCCTTTTATTGGTTTGGTGAGGTTATTCAAGCCTACATTCATCATTTAAAATATTCTGGTTGGGATACTTTTTTACCTCGACTCATTAATAATGCCATCAGGGAATCTGAATTGCCCAAACAAGCAACAGAAGCGGTATTGATTCCAATTCCACTTCATAGGGTGCGACAGCGGGACCGTGGCTTTAACCAGGCAATGGTGATTGCAAAAGAATTAGCTCAGCAATGGAATCTAAAGTTAGATGATAAAATGTTGAAGCGGGAAAAATATACGCAATCACAAACAAAGCTGAGTATTATTGAAAGACAGAAAAATATGTATATGGCATTTCATATGCTCAAAGATGCTCCTAAAGCTGTGTTATTAATAGATGATGTACTCACAACTGGTTCAACAGTGGATGCATGCGCAAAGCAATTACGGGAAAGGGGCAGCACCTGGGTTGGCGTAGTTACATTAGCAACTCCAAAAATAAAGAAAATATATAGATAAAAAGTTCCTAACTTTTGTAATTTCCCGGTCTGTTTATCAGTCTAAAATATGAAAAATATTACAGAATTAGAATTAAATGGAAAACGGGTACTCATTCGAGTGGACTTCAATGTTCCTCTAAATGGAGGAATTGTATTGGATGATTTCCGGGTAAGAGCCAGTTTACCAACTATAAAACATTGCTTGAATGAAGGTGCTTCGGTTATATTAATGTCGCATTTGGGTCGCCCAAATGGTGAGATTGTGCCAGAAATGAGTCTTGATCCTGTAGTATTTTGTTTGGAAGATTTACTTGATAGGGAGGTCATGTTCTCAGAGGATTGTATTTCAGATGATGCCATTGGGCTTAGTCAGCAAATGCTTCCTCGGGAGGTTCATCTTTTGGAAAACCTCAGGTTTCACAAAGGTGAATCAGAAAATGATCCTGTATTTAGCGCTTATCTTGCCGAGCATGCTGTTATTTATATTAATGACGCATTTGGAACTGCCCATCGTTCTCATGCCTCCAATGTAGGTGTATCCGCAATAATAAATGAAACTGCCATTGGTTTTTTGATGGAAAAAGAATTAAAATATCTGGGTGACGCAATGAAATCTCCTGAGCAGCCATGCGTTGTAATTTTAGGTGGCGCTAAAATTGATGATAAAATTACCCTCATTCACAATTTGATGGAAAAGGCAGATACTATTCTAATTGGCGGAGCCATGGCATTCACATTTCTAAAAGTACTGGGTAAAAATGTAGGGGCTTCCTTAATTGATGAGGACCATATCAATACTGCAGAAGATATTCTAACTCTCGCTGATAAAACCAATACAAAAATTGTTCTCCCTGTTGATGTAGTGGCAGGTCTAAAATTATCTAACGATGCTACCTGGAGAATTTCCAATTTGGATAACCTGCAAACTGGTGAGGCCGGCTACGATATTGGTCCGGAAACTACCATGGCATTTGAAATGCTCTTATCCAATGCTAAAACTATATTTTGGAATGGCCCCTTAGGTGTAAGTGAAATCCCCGCTTTTTCAACCGGGACCCAGGCAATCGCATCTGCTGTTATAGCCCAGACGGAAAAAGGTGCAATATCCATAATCGGCGGAGGAGATACGGCATTGGCGCTAAAAAAGTATGGACTAGAAGGGGGATTTACACATATTTCCACTGGTGGTGGCGCTTCCCTGCAATTGATGAGCGGTAAACAACTTCCGGCATTAGAGGCACTTCAGGAGTATGCGTAGAATACGATATTGTGTGGCAAATTGGAAAATGAATTTTAACTGTTCTGAAACTAAATCATTTCTTGAAAACTGGGAAAAAAAAGATTTGATTAATAAGGAAGTTAAAACTATTTTTTGCCCGTCATTCACTGAACTGAATACTACTGCAAAACTGCTCCAAAATTCGAATTCTGAATTGGGAGCCCAAAATGTATATTATGAATCCAATGGCGCTTATACCGGGGAAATATCATGCAGAATGTTGAAAGAATTAGGATGCCAGTGGGTGATCATTGGGCATTCCGAACGCAGATCTATTTTTGGTGAAACAGATGAAATGGTATGTAATAAACTGGATAAATTAACATCTGAAAATATGTACCCTATTGTCTGTATTGGAGAAACAAAAGTTGAGCGGGAAAATGGGAAAACAGAAGAAGTGCTTTCCCGGCAATTATCAGTGGCTTTTGAAAATCAAAAGGGGAAAAATATAGAAAATATTATCGTTGCTTATGAACCGGTCTGGGCAATTGGTACTGGAATTACAGCTACTAATGATATGATATCAGAAACACATCAATGTATTAGAAACATTTTTAGTACAAATGGTTTTAATGGAAGTAATATTTCCATTTTATATGGTGGCAGTGTAACAAATGAAAACGCAGCTGAGTTATCAGGAATAACGGATGTTGATGGTTTTTTAGTAGGTGGTGCATCGTTGGATGTGAACAAGTTTTATGCAATTTATAATCAACTTTAAGGAGAAATAATAATGTTATATGGAATAGCAATCTTTGTCTTTGTCTTGGTTTGTTTAATGTTAATGGGAATTATTCTATTACAATCCAGTAAAACGGGTGGAATGGGTACAGCCATGGGTGGACAAGCAATTAATACGGCATTTGGTGGTCATGGAGCTGATAAACTTCTGGTTAAAATTACCAGTGGATTGGCTGTTGCTTTCATGGTTTTGGCAATCACAATTGGAATGATGGATAATCCTGCTTCTCGGATTGATTTTAGTAATAAACCCACTCTTAGCCGTCATGAAGGATCTGGGAATACTTCACCTGCACCAGCAATTGATCTACAGCCCATTGAAAAGGCCGCGCCTTTTGAAGCACCTACCGGAAACGACGATAGCAAATAATCTAAAATCGCTGAAGTGGTGGAACTGGTAGACACGCTGTCTTGAGGGGGCAGTGGGGGAAACTCTGTGTGGGTTCGAGTCCCACCTTCAGCACGGCTATTCTATTAGAATAAAATGAGAAAAAATATGCAAAATACCATTCTACTCTGTGTAATCATCGGTTTCACCAATTTATTTGGAACTGCAGAAGATCATATATCTTCAATTCAGTCATCAATTGATAATGGTGATTATTTGGTGGCAAATGAAATATTTGACACAGCCATTACAGAATACGATGCAAATGCAGGATTATACTTTATTGGTGGAACTGTTGCTGTTAAGCTTGACAAACTTGATGATGCTAATAAACATTTTATAAAGGCCATCGAATTAGATAATAAAAATGAGTATTATCGATTAGAGCAGGAAAAATTATCTGAATTAAAAAATGGCATGACAAATGCTCGAAAAACCTATGATAGCGGCATGATAGATGATGCTATAATTGATTATGAAAAATTAACCACAGCTTTTTCTAAACATGCCATTGTCTTTTATAACCTGGGTCGTGTATATAAAATTAATAAAGAATATGATTCAGCTGTAAAAAACTATAAAAGGGCTATGGTAATAAATCCATTTGAGAAGAAATATTCTCTTGCTATTACAGCAATTGCACAGGAAATGGCAAAAGCAGGTGATACAGAATATCGTAGGCAAGAATTTGATTCTGCCATAGAAAATTATAAAAATGCAATACAATATTCTCCAGATTATACTACTGCTTATTTCAAACTTGCCCGAACCTATTTTAAAATGAAGGATTATGAAAATGCAAAAATATATTTAGAACAGAATCTTGCAGTTGATCCCAATCAGGAGCATTCTGAAAAAATGCTTGGAGATATTTACCGAGTGACTGGTGAATCAGAAAAAGCAATTGAGCATTACAATCTGGCAATATCCTTTAATGGTAATTATCATCAAGCTTACTATTCTCTGGGTACAATTCTACTTTCAAATGGTGATTTGGAGAATGCTAAAATTGCTCTGAAATCTGCCCTGCAGCTGGATTCCAGTTATGCCAAAGCATACGGTGCTTTGGGAACTGTAGAACAAGAATTGGGTGAATTTGATTTGGCCATAGATAATTTTATTAAAGCTACAAATTTAGATGCTAAATCCTATAAAATTCATTATCGTCTGGCGAGTGTTTACAACATTCAAAAACAACACGAAAATGCCAAGAAATCTGCTAAAGAATGTTTGAATATAAAACGGAATTTTGCTCCGGCTTATTTTGAACTGGGTATTTCTGAAAAAGCACTTGGAAATAAAGTTGCCGCCACAGATGCTTTTGAAAAAGCAAAGAAAGATAAGAATTGGAGGAAATCTGCTCAATTTGAACTTGATATGTTGAGTAAGGGATTTTGATTAATTTTACACATGATATACTAAATTACGGTGAGAATAATTATCGGAATAAAGGGACATTATCAATGTCCTTTTTTAATTATTTTATAAGATGATTAAAGCTGTAATATTTGACTTAGATAATACTCTTTTGGATTTTATGAATATGAAATCCAAGGCGGTGGAAGCTGCGGTCCATGGAATGATAGAAGCTGGTTTTCAAATGGATAAAGATACTGCCTGTAAAAAAATATATTCAATTTACGAATCTAAAGGATGGGAATATCAGGAAGTATTTGATGATTTTATCCGGACAGAATTGGGTAAACTTGATTACAAAATATTAGCTTCCGGAATAGTAGCATATAGAAAAGCAAAAGAAGCCTCATTAATTTTATATCCCAACGTGAATAGTACTTTGATCACTCTCTCAAAATGGGGATTGAAGTTAGGTGTGGTATCCGATGCACCCAGTCGTGAGGCATGGATGCGGATTTGTTCCGTAAACTTGCATCATATTTTCGATGCTGTTGTTACATTCCAGGATACAGGAATGCATAAACCTTCTCCCGAGCCATTTGAGAAAATTTCGTCACTTTTGGATATTCCACCTGAAAATTCACTCATGGTTGGAGATTGGCCTGAGCGGGATGTAATCGGTGCAAAAAAATTAGGAATGAAAACTGCTTTTGCTAAATATGGAGATGTTTTTGGTACTGAAGAATCCGGAGCAGATTACGATATTTTAAATGTGAAAGAAGTATTGTCCATAGTAAAAAAAGAAAACCAGGTATGATCTTCATAGGAACAGATATTGTTCCATTAATCAAAATTGAAAAGATGATTCAAGAAAATGGAGCCCGCTTTTTAAATCATGTATTCACCAAGTTAGAGCAAAATATCTGTGATAGCAAAAATTCACCATCTATTCATTATAGCGGCAAATTCGCCGCAAAAGAAGCTGTAAAAAAAGCTTTATTGAGTACAAAATCTTTTCCTGATATTCCCTTGAAATCTATAGAAATACAAAATGATACTGATGGAACTCCCGTAGTCCAAATTGTTAAAGATAGCATCATTTATAGACAATTGAGAGTCTCAATATCCCATGCAGGAGAATATGCAACAGCAACTGCAATATTAGAATTAGAATGATTCCTGTATTATTAAAAAATGATGCATACGCATTGGATGAATCTACAATTTCATCTGCTTATTTATCTGAAAAAGATCTAATGGACAATGCTGGTAAGAGTATAGCTCAATTTGTTACAGAAAATATTCATGATACCTTCAACAAAAAATTTATTGTATTAGCGGGACCCGGAAATAATGGGGGGGATGCTATTATTTGTCATTATTATTTATCATACTATGGGATAAATTCACAATTAATATTAGTCAATAAACAACAAGAGGAAAGTTGGATATTTGAAAAATATACGATTGAAAGTAATACAATAAAATTTTATGATGACAAAATTGAGTTAAATCCTGACTATTGGTACATAGATGGTATTTTTGGTATTGGATTAAAAAGAAATATAGATGGGAAATATAAAAATATTATTGATCTCTTAATTGATTGTCCCAATATCATTTCAATTGATATTCCATCGGGGATTTACTGCGATAATGGAATAATGGCAGGGACAAATATTAATGCTGTTTATACTTTGGCCCTGGGATATCACAAAGTAGGGCATTTTTTTAACGATGGTTTAGATGCCTCCGGTGAAATTCACGTTTTAGATATCGGGTTTAAACCCATATCAGAACCTCGATCTTTTTTACAATTGATTGAACCTGAAGATGTCTGTGGGCAGCTACCTGTTTATTCTGAAAATGCCCATAAATACAGCCGTGGAAAGTTAGTAACTATTTCTGGTTCAAAAGGATATACGGGTGCTTGCATACTTGCAATTCAGGCGGCAATTAAAACTGGGGTTGGTATCGTAAAGGCTATCATTCCCGAAAGCCTGAATCTGGTTCTGGAAACATTGCTCACTGAAGCAATTACAATTCCGATTAAAGAACATGAAGCTGGAACATTCACAAGAGAAAATTCAAGTGATATCTTAATAGAAACAGACTGGGCTGATGCTGTTATATTTGGCCCAGGATTAAAAATATATCCAAATTCTGGAGACTGGATGGCAGAGGTTCTTCGAAATTTGAAAAAACCGCTGGTATTGGATGCAACAGGATTTCTTCCTTTAATTGAAAATAAAATGACAATCAGTGAATTGCCCCCTGAAACAATATTAACCCCTCATTATGCTGAATTTTCCCGTATATTTAATTTGGATTTAAGAGAAGTTATTAAAGACCCTATTTCTGCTGTTAGGGGTATAATCCCATTCTTAGAAAACCGTGTGTTAATATTAAAGGGTGCCACAAATATTATTGTTAATTATGGTGGTGATATTTTTTTAGTGAATCACGGTACGCCTGCCTTAGCAACAGCAGGCACTGGCGATGTGTTGACAGGAATATTAGGAGCCTTGTTGGCGCAGGGAGAACAATTGGATGAGGCATCATTACTTGCTGTGTATTTACATGGAGAGTGTGTACATCAATTTAATAAATTAATCAGCGGTAAGGGCCTTACTGCTTCAGATTTACCTGCTATGTTACCCTATGCTTTGAATGAAGTGAATTATGTACATTAAATCTTTGAAAACATGGATATTTATTTCTTATGTAGGCTTGGTATTGTATTTTTCTGCCCAACCAGGAAATAATATTAGTTGGTTTTTTCAATTGTGGAAATATGATAAGATTGTACATTTTATGGAATATTTAGGTATGGGGTTCTTACTTATTAATGCTCTAAAAATAAAACCACTGAAAAAATCGGAATGGAAATTTGCAATACTATTCTTATTAGTTTTCCCAGTTATTGATGAGCTTTTGCAGTATTTTACACCAACTCGTATTCCTGATGTATTGGATGGGGTTGCAGATGTTTTAGGTGGATTAACCGGTGCATATTTAAGAAAATATTTATAATGCTGTCATCACTCTATATTAAAAATTTAGCTATCATAGATGAATTAAATATCTCATTTAATGAGGGATTAAATATAATTACCGGTGAAACTGGTGCTGGAAAATCACTCATCATAAAGGCAATACAACTTTTAATGGGAAGAAAATTCTCTCCGGAAATTTTAAGAACTGGTTGTGATACATTGGTGGTTGAGGGAAATTTCAATGACCATAATAATAACACCGTAATTCGAAGAATATATAGGGAAAACAGGCAGTCAAAGTCATTTATTAATGATGAACCAGTCACCCAAAAAGAGCTACTTAAAACTACTCGTCTTCTTGCTGATCTACATGGGCAGCATGATCATCAGAATTTATTAGATTCAAGTACACATTTGCACTATTTGGACTCTTATGGCAGTTATGATTCTATGCTAATTAAGGTTAAAAATATCTTTCATCATGTACAAGAATGTGAAATTAAACTTCATAAGCTACTATTAAGGCAGAGTCAATTAAGAGAGAAAAGTACACTCTATGAATTTCAATTAAATGAACTTACACAATATCCTCTTTCAATAGAATTTGAAGAAGAAATAATTAGAAAATATCATCTACTGTCAAAAGCCTCTGAAATACAATCCTCTCTTTTATCTGTCAGTTTGTTATTGGAGGGAGGTGATTATGCAGTCCTAAATAGTTTAAATAAAATAATAAATGAACTTGAAAATATTTCAGAATTTGATGAGTCTATTCTTACCATCCAAAAAAGAACTGGTGAAAATCGAATTGAATTGGAAGATATAGGTTTAGAAATTCAAAGGGTTAAAGAGAATATAATAGTTAATCCGGATGAATTAGAAAAAGTTAATGATATCATTTCACATATTGAGATGCTTAAACGAAAACATGGTGGTAGTATTGAATCTGTAATTGAATACAGAGATGCAATAATCCAGGCAGAGGTTGAATCTGGCGGATGTAAGGCTGAAATTAATAATTTGGAAAACGAGTTTCAAAACCTGAAAAAAGATTTATTAGACAACTCAACCCTAATATCTCAATATCGTAAAAATACTGGAGCCAAACTGGAAAAGACAATTAAGGATAATCTGAAACATTTAAATATGGCTGACACTATTTTTAAAATAAATTTGTATTCTAATCCTGAAAATATTATGGAAACTGGAATGGATTCCTGTGAATTTTTTATTTCCACAAATATTGGAGAAGAGTTACGTCCAGTTGCGAAAATAGCTTCAGGTGGTGAAATATCACGAATAATGTTAGCAATTAAAATGACGTTACAATCAAAAGATATTGTGAATACGTTGATTTTTGACGAGATAGATTCTGGAATTTCAGGAGCCACCGCTGAAAGGATTGGTGAGACTTTCGAAAAATTAGCTGAAAGTCATCAGATTATTTGCATTACTCATTTATCCCAAATTGCCGGCAAGGGAGACACTCATTTTAAAGTAAGTAAAAATATTAAAGGAAATCGTATAGTTGTCGATGTTAATAAATTGACAAAATCCGATAGAATCGGGGAAATTGCTACATTAATCAGTGGACGAAAAATAACTGAATCCAGCCGAAAACAAGCAGAGGAATTACTGCAATCTAATGGATAAATTTATTATTGAGGGTGGAGCCCCTTTGAAGGGAGAAGTTGAAATTAGCGGGGCAAAAAATGCTGTTTTGCCAATTATGGCTGCAACAATAATAGTTTCAGGTAAATATAGATTGAAAAACGTTCCCGAATTGCGAGATACATTTACCATGAAAAGATTATTAGAAATGGTTGGAGCTACTGTCCATTATGAAAACAATATTATGGATATTGATACATCTGGATGTGATACACCAATTGCCCCTTATGATCTGGTGAAAACGATGCGGGCATCCTTTTATGTATTAGGTCCATTGTTAAGTCGTTTTAATTATGCAGAAGTTTCTCTTCCTGGAGGATGTGCCTGGGGTCCTCGCCCTGTAAACTATCACCTCCAGGCAATGGAAACGTTAGGGGCAGAGATTGATCTTTCTGATGGAATGATTATTGCAAAAGGTAAATTAAAGGGAGCGCAGATTAACTTTAAACAAAGCAGTGTAGGTGCTACAGGTAATGCTTTGATGGCGGCTGTTAATTCTGAAGGAACCACTATTATTAAAAATGCAGCACAAGAGCCTGAGATAGAAGCTCTCTGTCATTTTCTTAAAAAAATGGGGGCAAGCATCCAAGGAATTGGAAAGGAGAAAATCACAATTTCAGGCCAGAAGGAATTAAATGCCGATATTGAATATTCTGTAATTCCCGATCGAATAGAAGCTGGAACCTTTCTTATTGCCGGTGCAAGTACATTCGGTGATATTACTGTGGTAAATGTAAATCCTGATCATTTAGGTATGCTTTTAAAATATTTAACCATAGCAGGATTTAATTTAGATGTGCAAGATAAATCAATTCGTATATCTCCTTCTCAAAATTATATCAATCCTGTTGATATGACGACAGAAATTTATCCTGGGTTCCCAACTGACCTACAAGCACAGTGGATGGCTTTAATGGCAATAGCTGATGGAGAGAGTAAAATTACTGAAGAAATTTATTCAGATCGCTTCACTCATATTGCTGAATTAACTCGGTTTGGTGCTCAAATTCAATTATCAGGCAATAAAGCGGAAATACAGGGAATAAATAAATTGAAAGGTGCTCCAGTAATGTCAACTGATATTCGGGCCAGTGCATCTCTTATAATTGCAGCATTAACTGCAGAAGGAAAGAGCAGTATTTCTAGAATTTACCATATTGACAGAGGATATGATAATATTGAAAATAAATTCAATCTACTGGGCGCAAAAATTAATAGGGTTCGGGAATGAGGTGGTCTATAAATCTAGTATTGAAAGAAATATTAAGCCTTAGAAATTCTCTTGATTCTATCCTCATATCATTAGTAAGTTAATTATAATCAAAAAAGGGAGTAAAAAGATGAAAACAAATAGAAATATAATAGTAGCATTAATCTTTGGTGTGTCAACTATTTTTGCCAGTGATGCGAAAATTGCAGCAAAAACAGCAAATTTAGCCGATCAAAGTGTGAAAAAATCAAGTATCAATCTCACCGTAGAATCAATTAGTGATATTTATGGTGTTCAATTTGATATAAAATATAATCCTCAAGAGTTGAGTTTAACCGACAATGATATTAAATCTAAAGTAGCCGGGATAAATATATATAGCCGTGTTAACGACGAAGGTTCAGCACGAGTATTGATGTTTGGAATGAACGGTGAAAAGATTCTTGATGTAAATGCAGGTAACATCGCTGACATCTTGGATATCAATTTTCAGCCTGCTGAAATATTTAATGGTACAAGTCAGGTTGAATTAGTTAATGTTACTCTCGCTGGAAAAGGTGGGGTAGAAGTAAGTGTCTCTACTTCAACTTTTGAGATATCATTCAACACTCCGCTAAGAACATCGTTATCAAAGAATTATCCAAATCCGTTCAACCCATCCACAACTATAGACTATGAATTGTCTAATGCCGGAATGGTTTCCTTGGTGATCTATGATTTAAAAGGTGCTGTGGTGAAAACATTGGTTTATGAACATCAAAAACCCAATTATCACAATGTTGTATGGAATGGATTAAATAATAGTGGACAATCTGTTGCAAGCGGTCGTTATTTATTAAAAATGACGGCTCCCGGTTATACAGAAACCATTACAATGACGCTTCTTAAGTAATAATTAAAAAGTAAGTTTCTCCCTTTTTAAAACCCGGCGGATCCGTCGGGTTTTTTTATTTATTAAATACTCAATATATTACATAATATCTTCTTATACCTTTTGGATAAAAGAAAAATAATCAAGTAATATTAATACTATTATGGATATCAAAATTGTAGTAATCGGTGTTGGGGAAGTAGGTTTTAACCTTGTAAAAGCGCTAAGCAAAGAAAAGTTTGACATCACCATTATTGACATAAACGAAGAAAAATGTCAAAGAATCACAAATACCATGGATGTTCGAGGGATTATCGGTAATGGCGCATCTCAGAGAATACTGCAGCAGATAGATATGCCAGAGATTGATTATTTGTTGGCACTTACAAGAATAGATGAGGTGAATCTGGTTGCATCTAAATCTGCTTATGAAATGGGTGCAAAAAAAATTATATGTCGTTTGAGAAATACTGAGTATTCTCATGAAAATGCTATAATAACACCCGAACAATTTGGAATTGATTATGTAGTCTACCCTGAAAAAGCCGCACAAAGAGATATTGAAAATTTAATTCGTCAAACTTCTGCCATAGATTTAGAAGAGTTTAAAAATGGTCAAATCAATATGGTTGGAATTAAAATAGACCATACATCTCCTCTCATTGGTAGAAATATAAAAAATGTTGAATTATCCAACCCGTATATTCCGCATAAGCTTGCTCTGGTTATTCGTGGAAATGAAAGTTTCATTCCCCTAAAAGACACAGCCTATAAGAAAGATGATATTGCGTATTTTATTGGAAAAACCAAAGATATCCCTGAAATTCAGAGGATGGCCGGAAAACCTGCTTTTAAGGTGAAAAATATAATGATTTTGGGGTTAGGAAAAATTGGAAGATTATTAGCAAAATCACTTCAGTCTGATTATAATGTACGGATTGTAGAACAAAATTATGAAAAAGCCAAAAAATTTGGCAAACAATTATCTGATACTCTTATACTTCAAGCAAACGGTTTAGATATAGATTTTCTCAATTCAGAAAATATTGAAGAAACGGATTGTTTCATTGCCGCAACTCAAAATGAACAAACTAATATTTTGGCCAGTTTACTGGTTAAACATTATGGAGTGAAACAGGTTATCCTTCATATTACCACAACAAATTATTTCAAAGCCGTTCGCAGAATTGGTGTGGATGCCGTGGTAAGTAAGAATATATCTGCGGTTAATGAAGTATTAAAATTAATTCGAAGTGACCAGCAAGACCTGCCTGTTTCCAGATTTGAAGATATAGATGTTGATGCCATTGAATTAACGGTTAATCCCGAATGTAAGTATCTTAGAAAAAAATATTCGATTAAACAAGTACCCGAAGAATTATGTATTGGAGCCATTTGTAGAAATAGCGAAATGATTATTCCCAATAATTTAACAGAAATATTCGCTGATGATGAATTATTGGTAATTACAAAAGAAGAGAATATTTCTAAAGCAGAAAAATTATTTCAATAATTAATTTCAAATGATAAGACGGCAGTCTTTTTATATAGTAGGTATACTTTTAATAATTTTAGGCTTTTCAATGCTTTTCAGTGTCGCCTGTAGTTTAATCTATGGCGATGGGGATCTCATCCCCTTACTACAATCCATTGCTGTTACTGTTGGATTCGGTTTAATTCTTGCAATACTTTCCAGAACTAAAGATAAAAAAGAATTAACTACCCACGATGGATTTGCAGTGGTTACTCTAGGATGGATTGCGATCGTTATTTTTAGTGCTTTTCCATTCTATTTCTCCGGGACATTAGATTATACCAATTCTTTTTTTGAAGCAATGAGTGGTCTCACAACTACAGGTGCCACAGTGCTAGGGCATTCATCAACTTTATTAATTGAAGACGTTCCGCATGGAATCTTATTTTGGCGATCTTTCACACAATTTATTGGTGGTATGGGAATTATTGTATTCAGTATTGCAATTTTGCCAATGCTGGGGATGGGGGGTGTACAATTGTTTAGAGCTGAAGTAGCAGGGCCTGTTGCAGATAAAATAACACCAAGGGTAAAACAGACTGCTAAATTATTATGGGGTATATATGTAGGCTTTGTTCTTATACTTTGCTTAATACTTAAAATTGAAGGAATGTCTTGGTTTGATGCTATATGCCATTCTTTCACTACAATAGCAACTAGTGGATTTTCAACCAAAACTATAAGTATAGGAGCCTATGGCGGATTGATCCAATGGACTATTATTATTTTTATGTTTCTTGCTGCAACTAACTTTTCACTTCATTATTATTTTATTGCTAAGGGCAAATTTGAATATTATAAAGATCATGAGTTTCGTGTATATTTTGGTTTATGTATTATCTTCTCAATATTATTTTTTATTAATATTGTCGGCACCAACAAGTATCAAACAGATTTATTATCTTTTAGACATTCTGTTTTTGCTGCAGTTTCAATATTAACCACAACAGGTTTTAGTACTGAAAATTTTAATGAATGGCCTGAAATGTCAAAAATGTTATTATTTTTCTTATTTTTTATTGGAGGTTCAGCTGGATCTACCACAGGTGGAATGAAAATTATCCGTTCAATTTTGGTGTTTAAATATCTTATTTATGAAGTTCGTAAACTACTTCATCCCAAAGGTGTTTTCAATATCACTATTGGTGAAAATACTATTGATGACAACGTGGTACGGGCAACACTGGGATTTTACTTATTTTATATATTAATTTTTGTATTTACTGCTATTTTCTTATCCTTTACAGGATTGGATGTTGAAACTGCTTTAACTGCATCAGCATCGGCAATAGGCAATATCGGACCCGGATTAGGCTCTATTGGCCCTTCAGGTAATTGGGGGCATCTAACTGATTTAGCAAAATGGCTAACAAGTTTTTGTATGCTGCTTGGACGGTTGGAAATATTTACAGTAGTTGTATTATTCAGCAGGAGCTTTTGGAAATAATGGATTTAATTTTAAAAAAGATTGAAAAGGATATATGTACTTTAACTATCAATCGACCTGAGCAATACAATGCTCTAAATATTGAGGTTTTAACAGAGTTGGACTCAATATTAAATTGGATACTGGAAGAAACCACCGTGAGAGTTGTTATTATTACCGGAAATGGAAAAAAAGCATTTATTGCAGGAGCAGATATTCAGGCAATGAATAAAATGGATGGAAAGGAAGCCGAAGTATTTTCAAAAATTGGGCAGGATTTAACAATGAAAATAGAAGAATTTAAGATTCCAATAATTGCGGCTGTTAACGGTTTTGCATTAGGTGGAGGTTGTGAATTTGCTATGGCATGTCATATACGTTACGCTTCTGAAAATGCAGTATTTGGCCAACCGGAAGTAGGATTAGGATTGATCGCTGGATTCGGAGGCACTCAGAGACTTCCACGCCTTGTTGGAAAAGGATTGGCTATGGAGCTTCTCATTAGTGGGAAAAATATTAATGCGCACGAAGCATGTAGAATTGGCTTGGTAAATAAAGTATTTCCATTAAATGAACTGATTCCTGCAGCAGAAAAATTAGCATTTTCTATCCTGAAAAATGGCCCACTTGCAGTAACTGCCACAATCAATGCAGTTAATTTTGGAGTCAATACCAGCCTGGGAATTGGGCTTACTTATGAGCAGAAAGAATTTGCAAATCTTTTTAAATCCCTTGACACAAAAGAAGGTTTATTGGCTTTTGTAGAAAAGCGATCTCCTAAATTCACTGGTAAATAAGAGATAATAATTTCATACATCATTTTTATTTTTTTTCATTTATTTTATGACAACAAAATTAATTAGAAACTTTTGCATTATTGCCCATATTGACCATGGGAAATCCACTTTGGCAGACCGCTTGCTGGAAATGACCAACACATTGACTGATAAACAAATGCAATCTCAAGTATTGGATGATATGGATTTAGAACGTGAAAGAGGAATCACTATCAAATCACATCCTATCCAAATGGAATATACCCATTCTGATAATATTCAATATAAATTGAACCTAATTGATACACCTGGACATGTTGATTTTACCTATGAAGTGTCCAGGAGTCTGGCTGCATGCGAAGGCGCACTTCTTTTGATCGATGCTTCCCAAGGAGTGGAAGCACAAACAGTGAGTAATGCCTATTTAGCCGCTGATGCTGATCTTGTTGTTATTCCCATTATAAATAAAATAGATGCACCCAACGCTGACTTGGAAAGTGCAATTTCCCAAACAGTAGATTTACTTGGTTGTGATGAAGATGAAATTCTTTCAATAAGCGCTAAAGAGGGAATCGGTATAGCCAATGTACTCACTGCTATTATTGAAAGAATTCCTCAACCGGAAATCACTGGAGAAAAAGGAACTCGCGCTCTAATATTTGATTCTAAATTTGATCAGTTTCGGGGTGTTGTCCCTTATGTGCGGATATTCGATGGCTATCTTGAAAAGGGGATGATAACCAAATATTTTGCAAAACCTGGTGGACATGAAATTACGGAAGTAGGAATTTTGAAAATGAATAAAATTCCTGTTAAGCGTCTGACTGCTGGCGATGTTGGGTATATTGTCATAAATATTAAAAATGTTTCTGAGGTGAGCGTTGGTGATACACTCACAGTTAAAAGTGATCCCGCTAATAAGCCCCTTCCAGGATACCTGCCAGTTAAACCAATGGTATTCAGTGGAATGTACCCCATAGATTCCAAGGATTATGAAGACTTGAGGGTGAGTTTGGAAAAGTTACAGCTGAATGATGCTGCATTAACTTTTGAGCCTAATACTTCCATAGCCCTTGGTTTTGGATTCAGGTGTGGTTTTTTAGGACCATTACACATGGAAATTGTTCAAGAGAGATTAGAAAGAGAATTTAATATGAACTTAATAACAACCTGTCCCAATGTAAATTATCAGGTTCAAACAAAAAATGGAACAATTCTTGAAATTAATAATCCGTCCGATATGCCTGAAGCTGGTGATATTGACAATATTAATGAACCTTTTATTAAAGCTGAAATTATTACACCAACCGAGTATATTGGAAGCGTTATGAAACTTTGCATGGGCAGAAGAGGGGTATACAGATCAACTAATTATTTGTCACCAGAAAAAGTTCAACTTATTTTTGACATACCATTAGGTGAAATAATTTATGATTTTTTTGAAAAATTAAAATCAATCAGCAGAGGTTATGCTTCCTTTGACTATGAAATAACAGAAAATCAACTTGGAGACCTGGTAAAATTAGATGTCCGGATTACTGGGGAAATCATTGATGCTTTAAGCATCATTGTCCATAAAGATAATGCCTATAAACAAGGTTCCTCATTATGCAAGAAACTAAAAGAAGAAATACATAGACAGCAATTTGAAATTCCTATACAAGCATCCGTTGGAAGTAAAATTATTGCGAGGGAAACAGTAAAAGCTTTTCGTAAAAATGTAACAGCAAAATGCTATGGCGGAGATATAACCCGAAAAAGAAAACTTCTCGAAAAGCAAAAATCCGGTAAAAAAAGAATGAAACAAGTTGGAATAGTCGAACTACCTCAGGAAGCATTTCTGGCTGTTTTAAAAATTGATAATGACTGATAAGTTTGTTACTATTTCCTATTGGAATGTCACAAAGAATATCTATTATTCTCTGCTTTTTATTCTTCCTATGTTATTTTTATATGAGGTGATGTGTTGGATTCAATTTTTTGATAAATCGGCGGAAATCAGAAATGGTGCGGACGTATTAATTCGTCATTTAATAATGGGTGTTGGGAATAATTCTGAATTGACTTATGGATTAATATTATTGATAATATTTTTTGGAGTTATGTTCTTCAATAGAGGTGCAGTAAAAAATGGGCAGTTAAAATTTACATTTCTGTTACTAATGATAGCTGAAAGTCTTATGTGGTGTTTTGGATTTGTAATATTGATGAGTGTGTCAGAAAAATTATTATTATCAATTATGGGACGGAATATAATTCCTGAACAATTTTATTTGGCAATTGGTGCAGGCATTTGGGAAGAATTACTATTCAGAGTTGGAGCAATTGGACTTTCGTTATCTTTTCTAACCAAAGTTATAGGATACAGTGGAATTTATTCAGTAATTATAGCTATTATATTCTCAGCTTTAATTTTTTCATTATTTCATTATTTGGGTCCCTATGGTGATAATTTTGCTTATAAAAGTTTTTATTTGAGAACATTAGCAGGAATATTTTTAGGATCCTTATATTTGTTTCGAGGATTTGGAATAACAGTTTATACGCATATATTTTATGATATGGCAATTATCAGTATCCCTGTTTTACTCACTACTGCTTAAATTCAAAATCATATATTGAGAAAAACATTTATTCATAAAGGAAGTTTTTAATGTATCCTATATTATTTCAGTTTGGGTCATTCACTATTTCATCTTTTGGTGTTATGATGGTTATTGCATTTCTTTTGGGTAATTATCTTTTGCGAAAAGATGTTATAGCAGAAGGATATGATCCAATTATTGCTGAAGATATTACTTTTCGAGCAGCTATTGGTGGAATTTTAGGAGCAAAATTATATTATCTATTTGAAAATATTTCAACTGGTCAGGCAGCCGATAATATCAATGGATTGATAAATATTATTGCGGGCATATTTACTTTAAATGGCGAAAGAATTGCATTTGGAATACAGAACTTTGGTGCCGGTTTGGTGTTTTTGGGTGGATTGGTGGGTGGAATTGGAGCAGTATCCTGGTATATTTATCGTAAAAAATTAAATTGGTTTAAAATAGCCGACTTGTCTGCACCATTTTTGGTGTTAGGACATGGAATTGGCCGGATTGGATGTTTCTTAGTTGGTGATGATTATGGGGTCCCTTCAAATCTGCCGTGGGCATGTGCATTCCCAAAGGGATTGCCCCCAACCAATATACCGGTACACCCAACACAACTGTATGAAATGTCAGCCTATTTTATAATTTTCTTTTACCTCAGATATAGAAAACGAAATCAAAGCTTTCCTGGCGAAATCATATTCGAATATTTATTTTTAGGTGGATTTGCACGTTTTATGGTCGAATTTATCAGAACAAATACAAAATATGCTTTTGATCTTTCTGGTGCACAATATCTATCCATATTAATGATGGTTATAGGTGCTTATCAATTATGGAAAATGAGAAGATCAATTAACTCTCCTCTGGAAACTATTAGCTAATTTAAAGAATCATAAATGGAGACAATTAAATGTATCGTTTGTGGGAAAAATAAAACCACTCCATATATTGAAGTTTCAGATCGGTTATCTCAAAACCCAGAATTATATCAATTAGTAAAATGTGATTGTAATTTTGTTTATTTAAATCCGAGGCCTTCAGAGGATAATATTGCAACTCATTATAATTCTCCTAACTATGATCCCCATAATTTCTCAAAAGATAATAAGTTGGGTAAAATATACAAGCTCGTACAATGGGTTACAGTGCGTTGGAAATTTAGAAAGATTGCCTCATTTTATCAATCAGGTAAATTATTAGATGTTGGAGGTGGAAATGGTGAGTTTGCAGACTTTATGGCTTTACAGGGGTGGAAAGTATATTTGCAGGATAAGATATCAAAACTTGATAATTTAAGTGATAGTAAAAACATAAATACTGTACAAAATTTGGAAACCATCAAAGATGATGAATATTTTAATGTTATTACTCTCTGGCATTCTCTTGAGCATATTCACAATATTGAGAAATTATATTTTCAAATAAATCGATTGCTGAAACCCGATGGAATTCTTCTTATTGCTGTTCCAAATATTAATGCTCCAGAAAGAACTTTTTTTAATAAAACATGGGCTCCATTTGATGCTCCTAGACATTTGTATCATTTCCAATTAAAAACACTTAATGAATTATGTAGTAAATACAAATTTAAAATAGTTAGAAAATATTCTCTTTTTCAGGATACTCCGTACAACATATTACTTAGTATAGAAAAAAATAAACCTTTTCAAATTATAAAGGGAGTACTTGTATTCTACTATTCCATAATAGTTACTCTTTTAAGAGGACCAGAACATTCATCATCTATATTAGTCATTTGCAGAAAAGCATAATATTACTGATTGCTCTCTTTTGTGCAGCTTGTTCCTGTCTTTCAGAATCTGTTGGAAAAGAAAACGAAATTATTATTATTTCTTCTCCTGAAGACAAGCCGCATATTGAAAGAATTTTAGGAAATTTATTTTCTCAAATAATTTATACCCCCCAACCAGAACCGGAATTTTCTCTTATATATAAAGATCCATGGGAATTAGATAATGTAAATAAATATGGAAATATATTAATTGCCTCTCTTGATTTCCCTGAAGATTCAACCGGTGATTATCTCATGGAACGAATTACACAAAACCATGAAAAAGATGAGTCACTTTTTATATTAGAAAATTTATATGCTAATAATCAAATTATATGTGGAATTCACACACTGGATGCAATTTCAATGGAAAATGAGATTAAAAACAATGGTGCTTGGATATTAAAAGAATTTAGGAATATAGTTGTATCCAGAATGACAAATAATATTTTTATTCATGGATTTAATGATTCCTTGTCAAATAAGATGTTTGACTATTTTGGATATACGCTCGATTTACAACCTGATTTTAAAATAATAAAGGCAGATTCTATTAAACCATTTTTATGGATAGGACGCGGCTATCCCTATCGGTGGATTACAGTCCATAAAAGCAGGAAAAATAATTATTTGCAAAAGAATTCAGCATGGGATCAACTAAGAGCTGAATTTGCAGATTTAATGCCAAGTATTAAAATAAGTGAATTTTATAAAAACACATCAAACTATAGGGCTGATAAGAAAATGCTACATATAATGAGGGGAATTTATGAGCATGAAGAGAGCGCTTCGGGAGGTCCTTTTTTTGTATATATATTTGAAACTGAATCCGTTAATGAGGTAATTTTAGTAAGCGGTTTTGTTAATTATCCTGGACATGAGAAAATTCTTTTACTTAAACAGTTAGAAATTATAGCAAATACATTCCAAAAGGGAGAAATTTAAAGTATGAATGGAAAAGTAGCCTTTTTACTAGGCAGTGAGTCAGATAAAGAAACGGTTGAGGTATCACGAAAGTATTTTGACTATTTTGACATTGAATTAGATCTAAGAGTTATGTCTGCTCACAGAAATCCAGATGACGTGAGTAAATTTGCAACTTCTGCCCGTGAAAATGGTTACCATGTTTTAATTGGGGCTGCAGGCATGGCGGCACATTTAGCCGGAGCCTTAAAGGCTCACTCCACACTTCCGGTAATCGGTGTGCCATTAGCTGGTGGAATTGAAGATGGACTGGATGCTCTTCTTTCCACTGTTCAGATGCCTAAAGGTGTACCGGTAGCAACCATGGCTGTAGGAAAGGCCGGAGCAATAAATGCTGCAATTTTAACGGCTGAAATACTTTCATTAAATAACACAAAACTTTCCGAAAAACTTACTGAATTTAAAAGAATCGGAAGCAAACTCTAATTGGCAAGAAAAATATTGATTACAGGTGCTGAAGGCCAACTTGGGAAAGCGCTACAGATCTGTTTAACTGATAAGTTTAATATTTTATCCACAACCAGACAGCCAACTCAATTGGCTAAAAATCAACGGAATGTTCAAAAATTGGATATAACTGATAAAGAGAACATATCTAATGTATTGGAATCATTTAAACCTGACATCATAATAAATTGTGCGGCATATACCAATGTTGATGGCAGTGAAATAAATAAGGAATTGGCTCATCAGGTGAATGTGGAAGGTTTACGAAATTTGATTCAATTGTCTGATATAAATACCTATTTACTCCAAATATCGTCAGATTATGTGTTTGATGGAGATAATGGACCCTATAGCGAAGATGAACACACCTTTCCAGTTAATTATTATGGAAAAACAAAATTAGAAGCTGAAAATATTCTCAGGGGAACCAGGCGGAAATGGGCAATATTTCGCCCTAATGTTCTGTATAGTTCAGATTTATTCAGCAAGGGCAATTTCTTTGCCTGGATATATAAATCCCTATTAAAAAAAGATTCCATTTCTGTAGTATCAGATCAAATATCAAATCCTACCTTTAACCAACAATTTGTGAAAGCTATTTTTCAATGTATCATAATGGATTTTGAGGGAATTCTTCATATCGGAAGCGATGATTATATGAGCAGATATGAATTTGCCATGGAAATCGCAATGGTATTTGGGTTGGATTCAGCCCTAATAACAAAAATTGATACAGATTCATTAACCCGAAAAGTGAAATCGTATATTGCCAAGCGTCCTCTTCATAGCGGCCTGGTCGTTAGCAAAATAGAAAAAGAATTAAATATATCTTCATATTCCACCAATTATAATTTGAAATTATTAAAAAGGGCTTTAAACTAAAAATGAAAATATTAGCTATATCGCCAACTTATAATGAGAAGAAAAATATTTCTGAACTAATTAATCGTATTTTTCAATTACCACTTGAAGTTGACCTCTTAATTGTTGATGATAATTCTCCGGATGGAACTGCTGACATAGTCAAAGATATTATGATTCAGAATAAGAATATTTATATATTGGAACGAGAAAAAAAACTTGGCCTTGGGACAGCATATTGCGAAGGTTTTCAATGGGCATTAGATAGAGAGTATAATTTAATTGTTCAAATCGATGCTGATTTATCCCATAATCCCGATGATATTCTTCGTATGGTTGAAATGTCAAAGTCCTTTGACCTTGTAATTGGAAGTCGATATATTGGTGGCGTGAATGTGATTAACTGGCCAATGCGCAGGTTATTATTGAGTTATTTTGCAAATTTATACGCACATCTTCTTACTCGTCTTCCAATTAAAGACTCCACCGGCGGATTTAAATGTTTTCATAGAAAAGTATTAGAGTCTATTGATTTGAAAACGATTCGTTCTCAAGGATATTCTTTTCAAATTGAAATGAATTTTCTGGCGTGGGTAAAAGGATTTAAACTTAAAGAAATCCCCATTGTTTTTACGGATCGGACTGTAGGAGAATCAAAAATGAATAGGGGTATTGTTTTAGAAGCTATCTGGATGGTACCTAAATTATTCCTAAAAAAAATATTCAAAATTTATTGAAATTATCTATAATTATAGTAAGTTATAATGTAAGTAACTATCTGCGGCAGTGTTTGCAAAGCGTCCTTACTTCTAATAAATTCGGGTCATTTGAAATTATTGTTGTTGATAATTATTCCTATGATGATTCCTGCCGGATGGTGAAAAATGAATTCCCCTCAATTAAACTAATTCGGAATAAAGAGAATTTAGGTTTTTCAAAAGCAGTTAATATAGGACTTGAGAAATCAAAGGGAGAATTTATCTGTCTTTTAAATCCAGATACTTTGGTTAGTGACAATACCTTTAATAAACTGTTAGATTATATATCAAAAAATCAAAACACTGGCTGTATAGGTCCAAAAATATTAAACCCGGATGGGACATTGCAATTAGCATGTAAACGAAGCTTCCCAGATCCGTTTTCTGCTTTCTTTAAGTTAATCGGACTGAGTAGATTATTTCCCAAAAGTAGACTATTTGGGAAATATAATCTCACCTTTCTGGATGAAAATAGGATTCATAATGTGGATGCTATTAGTGGCTCATTTATGCTTTTCCCTAAATTGATCATAGATAAAATAGGCGCCTTTGATGAATCATTTTTCATGTATGGGGAAGATCTGGATTTCTGTCATAGAATAAAACAAATTGGGTATAAAATTATATATAATCCAATTACAAGTATCATTCATTATAAGGGTGAAAGTGCAAAAACTGCGCCCTACGATATGATTCAATTATTTTATATTGCTTTTCACAAGTATTATAAAAAATATAGTGACCAATATCCATCTTGGAAATTCTTTCATTTTATAGTGTCATTTGGAATTTATATCAGAAAAATATTAGCGTATTTGAAAATTTACTCTACAAGAATTATCTCAATTTTATTAGATTTTTCTTCAATACTATTTAGTTTTATTGTATCAATGTTTTTTTGGTATTCGAATTATCATCATGAAATTGTTACTATTTCAACTTTACAAGCACATTGGCTGTTATTTCTTAATTTCATTCTCTGTTGGATTATCAGCTCTTATTGGCTCCATTTGTACAAAAAAGATTATCTCTCCTATGGCAGATCTCTGGTTGTGTCATTATTTGCCTTTCTCCTGTCAGCCACCACTACCTATTTTATAGCTGTAATCGCCTATTCAAGAGCTGTATTAATAATAACCTTTTTCCTTGCCTCCATCATTTCTGCTGGATGGCGGATTGGAATCTATATTTTATACCGATATCGAAAAATTAATTTATCAGTGAGAACGCCTCTTTTTAGCAGGAGAGCAGCTATTTTAGGAACAGGTAATGAATCCATGCGAGTTGGGAAATTACTTCAACATACATTGGAAGCTCATTTTATTTTAATTGGGTATATCGATGAACGAAACAAATCTGGTACAGATAAATTTCTTGGACGATTGGAAGACGTGACTGGATTAATAAAGAATCATAATATCAATGAATTAATTATACCTGAAAAATTTATTAATATCAGGGAACTCATCCAGTTATTGGATAAACTTTCTGGTACAAATGTTAATTGTAAATTGGTTCCAAAAGGTGAAAAAATGCTCATTGGAAAAGGTATGGTGGAAAATTTGGCAGGGGTTCCGCTTTTAAATATTGAACTGCCTCTATTTGATAATATTCATCAATTTACAAAACGATGTTTTGATATAATTTTATCATCTGTCTTATTATTATTAACTATTCCCATACATTTATATTTCCTTCTTCTTAGAAAATATTATAAAGAAATTATTTGGTCTATTGATGGATCTAAAGTTGAAATTATACACTATCATTCCAACAGTAAATTAATCCAGGATTTACCCTTACTTTTTATTGTATTAAACGGTTCTCTCAGTTTTGTTGGATCACAGATAATGACTGCCAATGAAAATAATCCCCAATTAATTGTTAAACCGGGATTGACAGGATTACCACATTTAAAGGCAGTGAATATTGATATTAACTTCATTCGTGAATTTGAAAATTATTATGCGATGCACCACTCATTAATTTTTGATATTGAAATTTTACTTAAATCTATTTTTAAAATATAATGTCTAATTACATACTTGAGTTCGAAGCCCCGCTCAGGGAAATTGAAGATAAAATTGATTCTATGAAATCCACCGGTATTAAAACCGGGATGGATGTGACTGAGGCTGTTCAAAAATTAGAAGAGCAATTAACCAATGAAAAGAAAATATTATATGAAAATCTTTCCCGCTGGGAGAGGGTTCAACTTGCTCGTCATCCTAAAAGACCATATTCATCAGATTATATAAGTAGAATTACGGATTATTGGTTTGAATTGCATGGAGATAGATATTTTTCTGATGATCCGGCAATGATATGTGGAATTGCTGTAATTGACAATTTGAAACTCATGATTATAAGCCAGGAAAAGGGCAGAGGAACTAAATCTAAGCTTTTTAGAAATTTCGGCATGGCGCGCCCTGAAGGTTACCGTAAAGCCTTGCGTTTAATGAAATTAGCTGAGAAATACAAAATCCCGGTCTTAACACTTATTGATACACCGGGCGCATATCCGGGTCTTGGTGCGGAAGAACGGGGCCAGGCTGAGGCAATTGCAAGAAATCTATTCGAAATGTCAAAATTGAGGGTCCCTATCATTAATATTGTTATAGGAGAAGGAGCATCCGGTGGCGCTTTAGGTATTGGTGTGGGAGATAAAATGCTATGTTTTGAAAATACGTGGTATTCCGTTATTTCACCAGAAGGATGTGCAACTATATTATTTAGGGATGCTTCCAGAGCCCCTGAGGCGGCTGATTCAATGATGGTAACTGCTAAAGATTTGAAATATTTTGGGATTGCAGACACTATTTTACCTGAGCCTTTGGGTGGAACTCATCAGGATTATAATCAATCAGCTGACACATTAAAGAATGCAATTTTGGATTCTTTTTTAGAATTAAATAAAATTGATCCTGATAAAAGAATTGAGAATCGAATTGAAAAATATGATAAAATGGGTAAATGGTCTGATGGATAAAATCGGAACACCAATTGAAAAATTCAACCAGGATGAATTTCATGCAAATTCTGAAGATTTTCTTAAATATATTTCTATTTATATTGAAGAACAGAAAAAAATAAAATTAGGCGGTGGCACAATTGCTATTGAAAAACAGCATAATAAAAAACGACTTACTGCTCGAGAACGAATTGATCATCTAATTGATCCGGGCACACACTTTTTTGAGCTAGGCCTTTATGCAGCTTGGGGAATGTATGAAGAATATGGTTCGCCTCCCGCATCTGGTACCCTTACTGGGATTGGAATCATAGAGGGATATGATTGCGTCATTATTGCTAATGATGCTACTGTGAAAGCTGGCGCTTATTTTGAAGTGACTTTAAAGAAAACCTTGAGAGCTCAACAAATTGGATTAGAAAATAATCTCCCTATCATTTATTTAGTAGATTCAGCTGGAGTATTCCTCCCCCTTCAAGATCAAGTGTTTCCGGATGAAGCGCATTTTGGTAGAATATTTTATAATAATGCCAGATTGTCTGCTTTAGGGATAACGCAAATTGCAGCAGTTATGGGTCCCTGTGTTGCCGGGGGAGCCTATCTTCCAGTCATGTGCGATAAGTACATTATTGTTGAAGGTGCAAGTATGTTTTTAGCCGGTCCTGCATTAGTAAAAGCAGCCATAGGACAGGATATTGATTCAGATACATTAGGAGGAGCAACTACCCATTCAGCGATTAGCGGAACTGCCGATTACCATGAAAAAGATGATTTATCAGGATTGGAAAGAATTCGTATTATTATGCGTAGTTTAAATATATCAAAAGCCCTTGCGTATGAAAAGAAGAAATCTATTCAACCACAATTTTCACCTAGTGAATTAATAGGTTTATTCCATCCTGAAAATCCTGGACAATATGATATTAGAGAAATCATTGCTCGCCTTGTGGATGACAGTCTCTTAAGTGAATTTAAAAAAACTTATGGTAAAACATTGGTATGCGGAACAGCCAGAATTGGGGGCATGAGCATTGGCATTGTTGCCAATCAACGAAAAATATCGCGCACAGAATTGGGCGAAATGCAGATGGGAGGTGTCATCTATTCTGATTCTGCTGATAAAGGTGCGCGATTTATTATGAATTGTAATCAGGATAGAATCCCCCTGCTTTTCATTCATGATGTCAATGGATTTATGGTGGGTAAAAAATCTGAATGGGGAGGAATTGCTAAAGATGGTGCGAAAATGGTAAATGCTGTGAGCAATTCGGTTGTGCCAAAAATAACCCTGGTAATTGGTGGCAGTTATGGTGCCGGTAATTATGCCCTTTCAGGTCGAGCGTATAATCCCCGGTTTATGTTTGCCTGGCCCTCCGCAAAAATTGCCGTGATGGGCGGGGATACTGCGGCTAAAACTCTTGCGCAAATTAAACTGGCTAAAATGGGTGATGTTGATGAAAAAACAAAAACAGAATTAATTAAAAAAATAAAAAAACTGTATGACATACAATCAGATCCACGCTATGCTGCTGCCCGCCTGTGGATAGACGAAATAATTGATCCAAGAGAAACACGGAATGTACTAATTCGTTCCCTTGAAATTATTGCTCATCAGTGCAAAATGCCGGAACCAAAATTTGGAGTATTACAGGTATGAAAGATATTATTCGAATTGGAAATGGTCAGGGTTTTTGGGGAGATTCCATTGATGCTCCTGTGAGGCTGGCAAAAGATGGCCCTCTGGATTATCTTACTTTAGATTATCTGGCTGAAGTAACACTCTCCATTATGCAGCGTCAAAAGTTGAAAAATCCAAAGGCGGGATTTGCCCACGATTTTCTGGACTTGATTAAGAGAATTCTGCCTGAAATTTCTGAAAAGGGGTTGAAAGTCATTACCAATGCCGGTGGTGTAAATCCTCAATCGTGTCGAAATGAGTTGATCCAATTAGCGCAATCTTCAGATTCAGATATGAAAATTGGAGTCATTCAGGGAGATGATATATTTCCCACACTTGCTGAATTAAGAACAAAAGGTGTCACCTTTGAAAATATGGACACTGGCGATTCTTTTGACTCCATTGCAGATAATGTTTATTCGGCTAATGTATATATCAACAGCATAACCATAGCTGAAGCCCTTGAAAAGGGCGCTCAAATTGTATTGGCAGGAAGAGTATCAGACCCGGGATTGGCATTAGGACCCTGTATATATGAATTTGGATGGAATTCTGATAATTACGATTTGCTGGCAGCAGGAACATTGGCTGGTCATATCACCGAATGTGGAGCGCAATGCACCGGTGGTAATTATTCCCGATGGCAGGATGTGCCAGATTTGGCTGGTGTTGGCTATCCCATCATTGAAATGCAGCCCAATGGAGAATTTTGCATTACCAAACATGACAATTCAGGTGGGCTGGTAAATCGAGAAACCATCGGAGAACAAGTGCTCTACGAAATGGGGGACCCCAACCATTATATCTCCCCTGATGTTTGTGTAGATTTTACCTCCTTCAAATTAAACGATTTAGGCCATAATAAAGTGGCTATTACCAATGTTGCAGGTTTAATACCTACGGATACTTATAAAGTGTCAATATCTTACTTTGCCGGTTATAAAGCCTCTGGTCAATTGACAATATCAGGACCAAATGCTTATGAGAAGGCACAGCTCACAGCAGAAATAATTTGGAAACGTTTAAAAAATAGCGGTGTAACCTATCAAGATACTTCAACAGAATATTTAGGCCTATCATCTTGCCATAGAGATATTAACCCGGTTCCATCTCAAATTAATGAGGTAGTTTTGCGATTGGGGGTAAAAGATGCTAATAAAGATAATGTAAATCGATTTGGAAAGGAAATTGCTCCTGTAATTACCAGCGGACCTCCGGGAATCACTGGCTTTTCAGGTGGCAGACCCAAAGCCCAGGAGATTGTGGCTTATTGGCCGGCTCTCATTCCCAAAGAATTGGTACACACTACAGTGGATGTAATTTAATATATGAAAATACAATTAAATCAAATTGCCCATGCAAGATCTGGAGATAAAGGCGCTCATTCAAATGTGGGATTGATGTTTAAATCTAAGCAGCTTTATGAATGGGCAAAATCTCATATTACCACAGATCTGGTTAAGGTGCATTTCCAAAGTATTGCCAAAGGTGCTATTGTTCGTTATGAAATGGATAATTTATTGGCACTAAATTTCATCTTAGGGGATAGCTTAGGTGGAGGGGGGAGTGAATCTCTAATTAATGATGCACAAGGAAAAACACACGGACAAGCACTTCTTCTAATGGAAGTTGACCTTCCAGACAATTTAGTACAATTTGTCAATAAAAAGTAAAATTCCTTACTTTTAATTTTCCCTGAATAATGAAATTCATTAAATCCGATAAACGCATTTCATCGGAGGTAATCACACTTGCCATCCCCATAATATTCAGTAATTTAAGCCGGGTCATCATGGGTCTAACTGATATGGCAATGGTGAGTCGTTTAGGCGTTGTTGCTTTAGCTGCAACAGGTATGGGATCACTATTATTATGGGTGGTTATGAGTATGGGGATTGGTGTGCGCACAGCCGTGCAAACAGTTACCTCTCGTAGACTTGGTCAAAAAATATTTGATGAATGTGGTCACGCCCTGCATAATGGAATGATGCTTGCCTTTTTACTGGCTATTCCTGCCACATTATTGGGAACCTATTATTCTGTTGAAATTGCTGAAATATTTTTACAGGATTCTGACGTAATCCCCCAATGTGCAAGTTATATGTATATTGGATTTTACGGAATATTCTTTGTGCTTTCAGGTTTTGCTTTTCAGGGATTTTATACAGGTATTGAACAAACTAAAATTCACATGAAGGTTACCATAGTTTCTAATTTAATTAATGTCTATCTAAATGCAGGCCTTATTTATGGTACAGATGGAGTGACAGCCTTTTTTGAAAAGATTGGAATACCATGGATGGCTGTTTTATGGCAGTGGTATGATTTTCCTGCAATGGCGGTTAAGGGAGCAGCATTGGCCACCGTAATTGCTTCTGGCTGGATGGTTGTTCAATATAGTTTTCATATTTTAAATGAAAAAGTAAAAAAGTATAAACCTCTTCAATTTCACTATTCTTCAAAAAATCTAATACAACAAATTAAATTGGGGTTTCCCATTGGTGCCCAGGAAGTAATTTCAATGACAGGATTTGCCATATTTTATAAAATAATTGGCACTATCGGTACTATTGAGTTGGCAACTTCAGAGGTTATATTAAATATAGCTCATGCTTCTTTTATGCCGGCGGTGGGTGTGGGAATGGCTGCTGCAACCTTAGTTGGGAAATACTTAGGTGAAGAAAACCCGGACAAGGCTGAATTGGCTATCTGGAGCGCTTTAAAATGGTCGTTATTAATAATGGGTAGCATGGGTCTATTATTTATTTTTGGTCCACAATGGGTTATTCCCATTTTCTCTGATGACCGGGAAATTATACGCTCAGGTATTCCCTGTCTGCAAATTATTGGCATTTTACAATTTTTTGATGCTATTGGTTTAACCTTATTTTTTGTACTCACAGGTGCAGGCAATACCCGCTTCCCTGCAATTGCGAATATGGCAACTTGCTGGATATTGTTTTTGCCCTTATCATATTACTTAAGCATTCATCTTAAAATGGGTATTCTTGGCGCCTGGATAGGGTTTTCTGCATGGATTATCCCCTTTGCCATTATAATGGCATTAAAAGTGAGTAGCGGCTCATGGAAACAGATTAAGGTATAGAATTGTAAGTGAATGGTAGATTGTTATTTAAACTCTCCTTTTGATACTATTCTTTTTTCGTGTATTTAATTTTCTAATTGCATATTTACGATTATATCCACATAATTCATAAAACTCATCTAATACCTGAGACTTTATCTTTTTACCAGAATTCCCATATCGTTTTACTACTGTTTTATAGTAATCCTCTCTAGATTATTTCCTCATAATCTTGCTCCATTATTATGGATGCATTATTTATGAGGCATTGCGATCTTAATTATTCATCCAAAGCCCCTTTGTTGCTTATGGATTCTTCATTAATATTCACCGGCTTTTTAGAGGCTTAATATTAGTTTATTATAAATCTAATATCTTAAATCCAACGCCCTCGTAGCTCAATAGGATAGAGCGTTCGCCTCCTAAGCGAAAGGCTCCCCGTTCGATTCGGGGCGAGGGTACAAATATCGAACACTGAATGTTGAATAGAGAATGATGAATAGGGAATATGGTAGATAACAGGAAAAATGAATAAGAAAACCAGATTCTGGAAATAAAATAAGTAATACATAAGACAAATTGACCAATGACTGATAACTAATGACCAAATCCTTGTTTGCTTAATAAATCTATAACGTCCTAATTTTACAGACATGACAAAAGGGAAAAAATGAAAAAACAGGAATTAAGGCACGACCCGATTCGTGAAAATATAGTTAAAGGTATACAATACTTTTCTGAAAATACCAGTACTGTAATTCAAATTTTAGCAGTAGTTGTTCTTGCTGTTGGCGGATTAAGCTATTATAACCACACCGGAAATATAAAAATGGAAAACGCTTCCCATTTAGCCGGAAGAGCTCAAAATATCTTCATAAATGGAAATTTAGATGAAGCTAATGTAAAATTTGAACGAGTATTGGCAGATTACCCCAACACACCTGGAGCTGTTCAATCGTTAGTATATTTACTGAATGATGCCATCACAAAAAATGATATTGAAGAAGCAAAAAGACTTTTAAATGAAAATGATGGTTCTATTAATGATTCTCATGTTTTAGCGGCTATATATAAACTTCAGGGAGATATCTACCTTACTGAAGCTGACTTTTCTACTGCATTAAAATATTTCCAGAAAGCAGAAAATATTGCTGAAGGAAATCCAGTTCAGGCCGGATTTCAGCTTGATATCGCTTCAACCTTATTAGCCCAGAATAATTATGAAAACGCCCTGCAAACCTTAGGAGAAATAATTGATAATGAAGATATTGGGTTTAATGAAAAAAATATCGCAGAAGAACTGATAGCTTACACGAAGCAAAAAATGGGGATTTAATTCTTGTAAAAAACAAGAATAATGCCATAAATTTTAAGCAGCGGAAAGTGGGGCATGAACCCACTTTCTTATTTTATAGACATATCAAAGCTAATATTAAGACAGAGGTATATATTGATTAATAAGGATATTATTGAAGCCTTTTCCATGTTGGCAAAGGAAAAAAATATTGATCGCACCAATTTAAGTACGATTATTGAAGATATTTTCATGGTTCTTATTCATAAAAAATATGGAGAAGAAAGAGAAAATTTCAGTGTAATTGTAAACATGGAAAAAGGTGAAATAGAAATTTACCAGGAAATGACTGTTGTTAACACTGTTACGGATCCGGTAACGGAAATTAAATTAGAAGAAGCGATAAAAGAATATGATGATCTTGAAATAGGAGACGCTTATGTTAACATTTTAAGTCCGGAAAGTTTTGGCAGACGTTTGATAAATACTGCAAAACAGCATATGGTACAAAAAATTAGAGATATTGAACGGCAAACCGTTTTCGATGAATTCTCAAGTAGGATTGGTGAAATTATAGTTGGCAATGTACATCAAATACAGCGTGACCAGATTTTTATTCATGGAGCAAATGGTGCAGAATTTATCATGCCCAAAAATGAGCAATTACCAAATGACCGATTTCGCAGGGGGGAAACTATACGGGGTATTATCATAAATGTTGAAATATCCAGCAGAGGACCTGAAATAATCATTTCTCGAAGTGATGATTTATTCTTAAAACGATTATTTGAAAAAGAGATTCCTGAAATTGAAGATGAGATTATAGAAGTGAGAGCTGTAAAACGTAGTCCGGGTGATAGAAGCAAAATTGTTGTGTACTCCTCCGACCGCCGTGTAGATGCTGTGGGTGCATGTGTAGGGATGCGGGGAAGCAGAATTCAATCCATTGTGCGTGAATTAAATGGTGAAAAAATTGATATTATTAATTGGAGTGATAAACCAGAAATTCTTATTTCCAGAGCTTTAGCGCCTGCAAAGCCTATTAATCTTTATATTGATGAAGAAAGACCTTATGTAGTTGCTGTGTTTGAAGATGAGGAATTGCCTATCGCCATCGGGAGAAATGGCCAAAATATAAAATTGGCATCCAGTGTCACCGAATATACAATTGATGCTGTAAAGAAATCTGAGTATGAAGGTGAACAGGAAGAGGCTCTTTATCTGGATGAGATTGAGGGAATTGCAAAAAACCATATTGAAGTATTGGCTAAAAGTGAAATATATACCAGTGAAGATTTTCTCAGTACAACGAAAGTAGATATTTTAACACTAAAAGGATTTGGAGAAAAAACTGTGGATAAGATTACAGCAATAATTTTAGAAGCTGTGGCAAATCATGAAGCAAAAAGTGTTGAGAATGAAAAAGGAGAAGCAAAGATATCTGACTCTGAAGAATCAATATTAGAAGAGGTTAATAACGATTAATTATGCCTGAGATTGCAAAGAAAAAACGAATTTTTCAAATTGCAAAAGAACTGAATATTTCCCATTTGGAAATAATCCAGTTCCTAAAGAATAATGGTGCTGATGTCGAAAGCCATATGGCGCCCGTATCTCCTGAAGCATACGATGAAATCCTGCTGGAATTTTCTAAAGATAAACTGCAAATAGAGCGTCATAGAAAAGAGCAAGCGCGAAAAATTGTTGTATCAAAAATTCATAAAAAAGAAATTGAAGAACCAAAAACTGCGGGTCCAACGGCCAAACCACCCATTCGGAAACTAAAAACATCACTTAAAGAAGGAAAATTGGCATTATCTGCTAAACTGAAGGATGCCTCTGATAAACTTCTAAAAGAAAAGAAAGACATTGCCGAAAAAGAAAAAGCTGAAGAAAAATTAATAACGGTGAAATCTGAAGTTAATGGATCTGCCGCAAGGGAAAAATTAGATGCAGTTAAATCAGGAAAGACTGATAAAGATGCTATAAAATTGACCAGAGCATCTGTGCCGGATAGTATTCCTATTCAACATAGAAAATTGAAAAAAATCAGCATCCAAGATATCGCTGATAAAATAAATCAAACCCAAAGACGTTCTCCAAGAGGGAAAGGAGAATCAAGTAAACCGCAAATAAAACAACCTTTACCCCAATTTGGCAAAAGTATTTCAAAAAAGAAAAGTAAGAAAAAAGAAAAAAATATTGATGTTGAAACTTCTGACCTTAAAAAATCCATAAAAGTGCCTGAATTTACGACTATTGACGAACTGGCCCGATCCATGGATGTAACAGTTCAAAAAGTAATAATGGCCTGTATGGGGCTAGGACTGATGGTGACCATTAATCAGCGAATGGATATGGATAATATCATCATGATTGCAGATGAATTTGATTTTGATGTAGAAACGGTTGATGAATTTGCCGAAGATAAAACAAGTCATGAAGAGCTTTCTGAAGAAGATATCAAGAATGCTGTAGAGCGTGCTCCAGTGGTAACAATAATGGGTCATGTTGATCATGGAAAAACATCACTTTTAGATTTTATTAGAGATGCTAATGTTGTCGCTGGAGAATCTGGTGGGATCACCCAGCATATTGGTGCCTATGAAGTACTTTTAGACAGAGGTAAGAAAATAACATTTTTGGATACTCCGGGTCATGCTGCTTTCACAGCTATGCGGGCAAGAGGGGCTCAGGTTACCGATCTTGTAATTTTAGTAATTGCCGCTGATGATGATGTTATGCCTCAAACTAAGGAAGCTATTGATCATGCAAAGGCGGCAGAAGTTCCTATTATTATTGCAATAAATAAAATTGATGTGCCAAATGCAAATCCTGATAAAATTCGCAAATCTTTAGGTGAACTTAATATTTTAGTTGAAGAATGGGGTGGTAAATATCAATGTCAGGAAATATCTGCTAAAAATGGTCAGGGTGTTGAGGAATTATTGGACAAAATATTACTTGAAGCCGAAGTGCTCGAATTAAAAGCAAATCAAAAAACTGAGGCTAAAGGGATCGTGATTGAATCTCGCCTTGATAAGGGGCTTGGAGCAGTTGCGACTGTCCTAATTAAAAAAGGAACTCTTTTCAAGGGAGATGGATTCGTTTGCGGCAATCAATTTGGAAAAGTCCGGGCATTGATGAATGAGCGAAGTCAGAAACTGACAGAAGCATTACCATCTGATCCTGTGCAAATATTAGGATTTGACGATGTTCCTAAAGCTGGAGACACATTCACAGTTTTTAAAGATGAAAGAGAAGCAAAAAGAATAGCAACAGAACGGGCACAATTAACCCGAGAAGCAGAACATCGCCGATTTAGAAAAATTACTCTGGATCAAATCGGTAAAAAAATATCCAGTGGTGAAGTTCGGGAACTGGATATAATCATCAAAGGTGATGTTGATGGGTCAATTGAGGCAGTGAGCGATTCTCTAATGGAACTCTCAACGGATGAAGTGTCCGTAAAAATACTTCATCGTTCCGTTGGTATGATTACGGAAAGCGACGTTTCACTCGCCGCTGCATCCAACGCTATTATTATTGCATTTAATGTCAAATCTTCTCCAGAAGCTAAAACTATGGCTAAATCAATTGGTGTGGATATTCGCAATTATTCTATTATTTATGAAGCTATCCAGGAAGTCAAGCTAGCCTTGGAAGGCTTATTGGAGCCTGAAGAAGTTGAAAAAGCTTTGGGATATGCTGATGTGCGTGAGAAATTTAAAATACCCAAACTTGGTGTTATTGCAGGCTGTTATATTAAAGAAGGAAGAGTTATTAGAAATGCGTTATTACGTGTGAAGCGGAATGGAGAAGTACTTCACACCGGAAAATTAACCTCCCTCAAAAGATTTAAAGAGGATGTGGCAGATGTAACTGAGGGGTACGAATGCGGTATTGGAGTAGAAGGTTTTATAGATTTCAATGAGGGTGATGTTATTGAAGTATATGAAATTAAAGAAATAAAACGGAGTTTAGCATAAATACATCTTCTTACAAACCGTATAAAAGACACGAAAGAGTTGGGGAAAAGATCAGACAAATTCTTGCAAATTGTTTTATCTCTGAAATATTTATTCCAGAAGCAGGACTTCTAACAGTTACAAAAGTGAACCTAACTGAAGATCTCAAAATAGCAAATATTTACCTAAGCTTCTTGGAGAATAAACTGCCGGTTAAAGATGTAATAAGTATATTTATATCTAAACATAACCGGATTCGTTTTCACCTTGGAAATAAACTCACTTTAAAATTTATTCCCCAACTAAGATTTTATTATGATGATTCAATTGAACATGCTCAGCATATAGACAGCCTATTACAAAAAATTCATAAAAATGATTGATGCTATAATACCCATCTGGAAACCAGTTGATTGGACATCTTTTGATGTGGTGAAAAAAATAAGAGGTCAAATAAAGCCTGCTAAAGTAGGCCATGCTGGCACTTTAGATCCATTTGCTGAAGGTGTGCTGATGCTATGTACTGGAAAATATACAAAAATAGTTGAATCATTCATGGATAAAGAAAAAGAGTATATTGCTGAAATTCAATTAGGCATAGAAACAGAAACACTGGATCCCACAGGGAAAATAGTAAAAACAGCCGATGTTCCACATCTTACTGAAAAAATAATTAATGATGTATTGTATAAATTTATTGGTGAAATTAGACAGGAACCACCCATGTTTTCAGCACTTAAGGTGAATGGGCAGCCTCTATATAAATATGCTCGAAAAGGTATAAATATACCACGTGAAAAGAGAACAGTTAATATTTATGGTATAACTTTAATTCAATTCATGCAGGATAGTGTTACCTTAAAAGTGACCTGTGGCAGAGGTACCTATATTCGTTCTTTAGCTAAAGATATTGCCGCTGAATTAAACACAGTTGGGCATCTTGTAAAATTGGTACGAACGCGCATTGGTGAATTTGATGAAAATAATTGTATTGAATTAAAGGACTTTCCGGAATGGTTATCTGCAAGAACCTAAATACAATACCTCATTTAGATAAATCAGTTTTGACTATTGGATCTTTCGATGGAATGCATCGAGGTCATATGGAGATTATAAAAGATGTTAAATTGAAAGCTGACAGAAAAAATATCCCCTCTGTGGTTATAACTTTTGATCCCCATCCGAAAAGTATTTTACAATCGCATGTGCAGGAAAATTGGTGCATATTAACAAGTACTGATAAAAAGCTTGAATTATTAGAACAAAAAGGGATAGACTATGTATTATTGGTTCCCTTTGATTTAGAGTTCGCAAAGATAACTGCCCAGGATTTTATGGATAGTTTTATTGTTAAGTATTTTAATCCCGATAATATTGTTATTGGATATGATCATCATTTCGGCAATAAACGCAAGGGTAATGCAGAATTCCTTAAAAAGCAGAGTAAAAAGAATAATTTCAATGTACATGTAATAGAACCCTTAACAATTGACGATATTTCTGTGAGCAGCACACAAATAAGAGAGTATATCCAGAATTGTGATATCAAGGCTGCAAATAATTATCTTGGATGGGAGTATGAATTATCCGGAGTTGTGGTGAAGGGTGAAGGTATAGGGAAAGAATTAGAATTCCCAACTGCCAATATTATGCCAGATTACCAAAATCAACTTATTCCTGGGCGGGGAGCCTATTGTGTTGATGCTGTTGTGGGTAATAAGATATATCCAGGTATGTGTAATATAGGAAATCGACCCACATTCTATGATGGTGGAGAAAATGTTATCGAGGCTCATTTGATAACAGAAGATGCATTATCTTTATTGGGTGAAAATATTAAGGTAACTTTTAAAATATTTATTAGAAAAGAAAAAAAATATACCAATAAAACAGAATTGACAAGACAGCTCGAATTAGATCGTCAAATTTGTCTATCATATTAGTAACATAAATACATAGGGAGTAATATGTCAGTAACAAAAGAACAAATAGAAGAATTAACCAAAGAATTTGGGAAAAATGAAAATGATTCCGGGTCTACGGAAACTCAAATAGCAATTTTTACAGAAAGAATAAGAAATATTACAAGTCATTTGAAGCAAAACAAAAAAGATCATAGTGGTCGTCGTGGTTTGGTCATTTTAGTTGCGAAACGCAGACGGTTATTAGATTATTTACGTAAAAATAATGTTGATGCTTATAAAAATATATTAGAAAAATTAAAAATAAGAAAATAAAAAAAAAGGAAAATAATGATAAAGAAAAGTATTGAAATATCGGGTCAGACACTGACTATTGAAACAGGACGTATGGCAAAACAAGCCAGCGGGTCTGTATTAGTAACTTATGGTGAAACAGTTGTACTGGTTACAAGCACTGCAAATAAGGGAATTGAGACCGATAGAGGTTTCTTTCCACTTACAATTGATTACCGTGAAAAATTTTACGCATCTGGTAAAATCCCTGGTGGCTTTTTCAAGCGTGAAGCAAGACCATCAGAAAAGGAAATTATTGGATGCAGGTTAACAGACCGCCCCTTAAGACCATTATTCCCAAAAGGGTTTTATAATGAAACACAAGTATTTATAAGTGTTTTATCATTTGATGGTGAAAATAATGGAGATATTTTAGGCACAATTGGAGCATCTGCCTCATTAGCAATATCAGATATCCCATGGGATGGTCCTGTGGCATCAATAAAAGTAGGAAGAGTAAATGGTGAGCTCATAATTAACCCAACCAATACTGTCATGGAAGATAGTGATCTGTCCATTATTATATCTGGCACTAAAGATTCTATTGTGATGGTAGAAGGGGAAGCTAATTTTATTAGTGAGGAGGACTTTCTCAGTGTTATCGAGTTTGGTCATGAAACCATTAAAGATATTGTTAAATTACAGGAAGAATTGGTGGCTGAATGTGGTAAAACTAAACGGGAGATACCTGAGATAGAAGTGAATCAAGTGCTCAATGTTGCGGTAGATAAACTTATTGAAGGAAAAATAAGTGAGTTAAATACCCCTCGTGAAAAAGCAGAACGATATGATGGTATCCGTGATTTTAAACAATTGATTGTTGATGAATTATCAGAAGAATTTCCAGAGGATGAATCTGCAATTAAAAGTTATATTGAAGATAAAATCAGTCTTGATCTGCGACAAATGACCCTAAAAGGTACTCGTGCAGATGGACGGGATTTCAAAACAGTTAGAGACATTACAATTGAAACATCTGTTTTACCCAGAACTCACGGATCTTCTCTCTTTACCAGGGGAGAGACTCAAGCATTGGTTATTACAACTCTCGGGTCAAAACGTGATGAGCAAATGTTAGATAATATAGAAGGATTCACTTACAAAAAACATATGTTTCATTATAATTTTCCACCATTCAGTGTGGGTGAGGCACGGCCTAAATTCAGTGTGAGTCGTAGAGAGATTGGACATGGTAATCTTGCTGAAAGAGCAATAAAACCTTCACTGCCTGATTTTGAAGAGTTTCCTTATACCATTCGACTGGTATCAGAAATTCTTGAATCAAATGGGTCATCTTCAATGGCCAGTGTATGTGGAGCCTCTCTCAGCTTAATGGATGCTGGTGTGCCAGTGAAAACACCAATAGCTGGAGTTGCAATGGGATTAATTATGGAAGATAAGGATAACTATGCCATTTTAACTGATATATTGGGTACGGAAGACCATTTAGGTGATATGGATTTTAAAGTAGCTGGTTCACGTGATGGAATTACTGCAATCCAAATGGATCTTAAAATAGATGGACTTCCCATTGATCTTATGCGGGAAGCATTACAGCAAGCCAAAGAAGGTAGAATCCATATTTTGGATGTAATGAAGGAAGAGCTTGAAATACATCGTGACCGACTATCCATCCATGCACCTAAGATTGGCCAATCATCAATACCCGTAGATAGAATCGGAGATTTTATTGGCCCTGGGGGTAAAAACATAAAAGCCATAAGCGCAGAATATGAATGCGAAATCAGCGTTGAAGATGATGGCATGTGTGTTGTAATGGGACAAGATCAAGATTATATCGATACGGTAGTTCGCATTTTAGATTCATATAATCTCGTGCCAATTCCCGGGGAGGTTTATGATGCTGAAGTTGTGCGTATCATGGATTTTGGCGCATTTGTTAAAATTGCACCAGGGAAAGAGGGTTTAGTCCACATCTCTGCATTGAATTGGGAACATGTTAAAAAGGTTGAAGATGTAGTTAAAATTGGCGAACAGGTTAAAGTAAAACTCATCAAAATTGACGATCTTAAACGATTGGACTTCAGCATGAAGGCTCTCATGGAAAAGCCGGACAACTATTCACCTCCTGAAAAAAGGAAGAAGTTTCAAAAGGGATAAAACTGGCAAATAGTCACTGTAAATAGGCAGATTGCTCATGGTAATAGGTGTACCGAAAGAGATAAAAAATAACGAGAAGCGGGTTTCCATTATTCCTTTTGGAGTAGAAGACCTTAAAAAGGAAGGTCACTCAATACTCGTACAGTCCCAGGCAGGCTCCGGCAGCGGTTTCAGTGATGAAATCTACGCACAAGCTGGCGCTGAAATAATTGATTCTCCCGCTGAAATATTTCAAAAGGCTGATTTAATTATAAAAGTGAAAGAACCCCAACCAGATGAGTATAGGATGATTCATGAAGATCAAATCGTATTCACCTATTTCCATTTTGCCGCCAATGAATCTCTAACCACCGGGATGATTGATTCTAAATCCATCGCCATTGCTTACGAAACAGTACAAAACAAAAATGGGGAATTGCCGCTGCTGACTCCTATGAGTGAAGTTGCAGGACGAATGGCAGTTCAAAATGGAGCAAAATGTTTAGAAGGTAATATGGGCGGTATTGGTAAACTTCTGAGTGGAGTTCCTGGAGTTGAGCCAGCAACTGTAACTATTTTGGGTGGTGGAGTTGTGGGGATGAACGCAGCTAAATTGGCTGCGGGACTTGGTGCAAAAGTATATATATTGGATATTAACGCATCTCGACTTAAGTATTTGGATGATATTATGCCGCCAAATGTTTTTACTCTTTATTCAAATAAGCATACAATACTCAAATTACTACCCGAAACTGATCTGCTGATAGGAAGTGTGCTTGTGGTTGGTGCAAAAGCGCCAAATTTAGTTACAAGAGAAATGCTGTCTATGATGCAAAAAGGATCTGTAATAATTGATGTTGCTGTTGACCAGGGCGGATGTGTGGAAACGTGCAGACCTACTACTCATGCTGATCCAACTTATGAGATTGATGGTATTATACATTATTGTGTGACAAATATGCCCGGAGCTGTTCCGTTTACTTCTACTATCGCTTTAGCAAATACTACCTACCCATACATTAAACTCCTTGCAGATAAAGGGTATAAAACAGCTTTTAAAAGTAATCCTTCATTATTGAAAGGATTGAATATTTTTAAAGGGGTGGTAACACATCAGGGTGTTGCTGATGCATTTGATGTACCGTTCACACCACCGCATGATGTGTTTGCATAAGCATTCATATCCCTTAATATTTACTTACCATAGTATAGCATCAGGGTTTCATATTGGACTGAATGTTATTCATCCAGATAGATTCAGAAAACATGTGCAATTTATTGCTAATATTAACCACTCACCTGATAAGAATAAACATATCTCTATAACATTTGACGATGGTTATGAATCTGTCTATACAAATGCCTTTCCCATTATGGAAGAAAATGGCCTTAAAGGCATTGTTTTCCCCATTAGCGGATATATTGGTAAGACTAATGATTGGGATGTTACTTTTGGTGTAAATAAAACAATGCATTTAACTAAATCTCAGTTAATCACCCTGTCAGAACATGGCTGGGAAATTGGCAGCCACTCACATTCACATCGATCCTTTAGATGAATGAACAATAATGAAATTAAAGATGATGTTGTAACATCAAAACTTATAATTGAAGAAATTACGGGGAAGGAGGTAGTTTCCTTCTGCCTTCCCTTTGGTGATTATACAAGAAAAGCGATAGAAATTATTGAAGATGCAGGATTTAAATATTTATTTATGCAGCTGCCTTTATTAAAAATGGCAGTGAAGTTGAGAAAAATTCAATTGCAATTTTGTAGAAGTATATATTCTACGGATAGTGTCAAATCCCTTCAAAATAAATATCAAAATATTAATGGTGAACACTTAAAGGAATACTTTATACACTCATTTTCAAATGCAACTGTACTTGTGAAAGAAATACTTTGACAGTAGCCTATTAATGAATTAAGTTAAAGCACTACTTTAAACATAAATTTTAAATTATAGATTATGGAAGCAAGAGATATTAAGAAATTATACTATTCAATTAGTGAAGTTAGTGAGATAACCGGGTTAAAACAATACGTGTTACGGTATTGGGAAACTGAATTTTCACAATTGAAACCGGGAAAGAATAGAGCTGGAAATAGAATTTATCGTTCACATGATGTTGATACAATAATAGAAATTAAATCACTTTTATATGATCGTAAATTTACCATTAAAGGTGCACAGCAGCATTTAAAGCATCCCTTTCAAAAGTCAACTCAGCTCATTGAAAAAAAGAAAATTATAAAACTGAATAATCCCATCGATATTCAAACGCTTAAAGATTTAAAACATGGTTTGGATGATCTTATTAAAATCGTCGAACAATTTAAAGATTAATAATATATTCTTATAAATAAATGCCTTTAATTCTCAAAAAAGACATTAATTTTATTCACCCTGAAAAATCAATAATTAACAAATCGGGACGTGGCGCAGTTCGGTAGCGCACTTGACTGGGGGTCAAGGGGTCGGAGGTTCAAATCCTCTCGTTCCGACGATAGTTAAAACTCTATTTCCAGATTGAAATAGAGTTTTTTTTCAATAATATTGAGAACATAAATATCCTTCTGAAAATAGTAAAAATATCTCTATGAATCTTGCTATCATAATTCCGGCTTATAATCCTCCAGATACATTTTCTTCTCTTTTAATAGCTATTCGTAAAATCACCTCTAAGGTTATAATTATTATTGATGATGGTTCCACACCAAAGATTAACATCGAATATTCCGGCGTTGTTATATTACGTAACACACAAAATCAAGGGAAGGGGTATTCACTGATTAAAGGATTTCAACATGCAGAAAATGAAGGATTTACGCATGCCATTACAATAGATGCAGACTCGCAACATGATCCGGAATTAATCAATTCATTTTTAGAATTTGATGCAAATATAAACCTTGTTTTAGGTACCCGGAATTTTACAGAGGATATGCCAATTCACCGTAGAATTTCAAACAAACTAACTTCCTATATTATTTCATTATTATGTAGAAAGACAATTTTAGATTCCCAATGTGGTTATCGTCGATATAAATTAAAAAATGTTTGCTCAGAATCCTTTCATGAAACAGGGTTTCAGTTTGAGTCTGAAGTATTAATCAAATTATTACGAAATAATTGTACCCATGTCAATTTAGGGATTCCAACAATTTATAGTAGCGAAAATAGTTCTATTCACAATTTTAGGGATACTCTCAAATTTATCCGTTTAATTTTGAGAAACATAATTAGAGATTAATCCTAATTTTGCTGCTTATTAGATTAAATATATTTAGATACAATATACAATATTAACATGTTTACACTTTTGAGAAAGTTGTATGATTGGGTTCTTCATTGGGCAAAAACACCATATGGTCCCATTGCGCTTTTTGTATTATCATGTTCTGAAGCCTCATTTTTTCCCATACCTCCTGATGTATTATTAATTGCCTTAGCGCTCGGAAACCGAAAACAATCATTTAAATTTGCTTTGATATGCAGTATTGCGAGTATTGTGGGTGCCATTGGAGGCTACGGTATAGGGTATTTTCTATGGTGGAATGGAGATGGGTTTAATGAGATTGCTCATTTCTTCTTTAATCGCGTTCCAGGATTTAATGAAAGTGTTTTTCTTGATATACAAAAGCAATATGACCATTACGGTTTTATTATAACTTTTACAGCGGGATTTACTCCAATTCCTTTTAAAGTGTTCACTATTAGTGCTGGCGCTTTCAATATTTCTTTTCCCCTATTTTTAATGGCTTCAACAATTAGCAGATCAGCACGATTTTTCCTCGTATCATTTTTAATAGTGAAGTATGGCAAAAAAGTGGAAGGTTTTATTAATCGATATTTTAATCTACTTACGGTTGCATTTGCTGTAATTTTAATTGGAAGCTATATGCTAATTAAATTTGTATTTGTTCATTAATGCTACATAAGTCTGCTGTCTATTTTAAGTATAAAATAATGAAACATTTTCGTTTAGAAATTGTCCAACACGCATGAGAAAACTCAGCAAAGTGGGAAAATGGTTTTTGCCTTTATTTTTACTGTTATCATCCTTTGTTGTCATAATTGGATTTATCTTTTTATTCAGACCACAATACTTTATTGATGATATTGAAATAATTATTAAAAATAATCTTCCAAATTCTCTTGGCAGAGAGTTAAATATTGGCAATATAAATGGCAATTTTATCACAGGGTTCAAACTGAGCGATGTGAATTATTTCAAGGATAGTACTATTATATTTTCCGCAAAGGAAATTTATATTAATCCTGATTTATCACGTATTGCCTTTGGTACAATTGCTTTATCAGAAATAAGTGTTCATTCACCATATTATAATTATGAAAAGTTTATGCTAGGGGATGTAAAGGATAGGGAAAAACAAGCCTTTTCAATCTTTAATATTGAAATCTCCTCACTAAAAATCGATAATGGATTAATTGTGGTGATGGATGAAATGTATAATTTAAATGGAGAATTATGGGTCGATATTAATGATGGGGTAGAATTAGAAATTAAATCTCTCCAGATAGATTCTCCTCTATTTAATGATATTATGGAAGTGCCAAGCGGTAATATCTTAATCAATAATAATGAAATTGTGTTTACAAACCTTACATCAAATTCCAGCTGGTTTTCTGGAAAAGCAAATGGGAAAATTAATATAAAAGATTTACACAAATCCTCCGGAACTGTTCAGATTGAGAAACTCTCACTATCTACAACGGATTCCTCATGGATTAATATTTATAATCTTGAAGCTGAAATTGATAACAAAAATAATATATCGGTGGGATATCTAAAATGTGACCTGGATTTTCTAAATAAAAAAATAACCGACATTTTGATAAACGTAAATTTTGACAATAATACTATTGAAATTGATACAGCATCATTATTTGTGGATGGACAATTTATTTCTTCAACAGGGAATATTAAAATTCTTGAAAAAAGTTGGGAATTAAATACAATTATTGATGATTTCAAATTATCAAATAATACTTTTATTTCAGGATCTGTTAATTTGAAAAGCGCTCATTTATTCGATCAAATTGAAGGCGAGATCAAGTTGAATAATTCACTGATTGAATCCATTGAAATAGCTTCTATGGCTGGAAAATTCACAAATAAAGATCAGGTAGTGAGTTCAGAAAATATATCGATTAATTCTAACTGGTATATTGGAAAGATAAAAATCGATTCTCTTTCAGGTACTGATAATTTTAAAATTACAGGCATTGTGAATATAAGTGATATTTCTGAGAATATTATGCTTAAGGAATATGGTCTTAGTAATTTATATGGAGATATGAATTTTAGCTGGATTAAAAATACTGCTTTAAATGAATTTTCTGCTGATATTAATTTGAGCGAAGGTTTATTGCTGAAAAATAAATTTTCCGGGTTTATAGGAAATATTTCTGGTAAAATTACAAATGCTCAATTTGCTGGGGAAACATATGGGAATTTATACGGGTGGCGATATAACTCCTATAATTGGGATAGCCTAAAATTTTATGTTGATCTATCAAATGATAATTGGGATAGCCTAAATTTTAATGCAATCAGTACTATGGGGGATAAAATTCAATTTTCTGCAAAACAGAAACCATCTGGGGATATAATTGTCAACAATTTTACAGGTATTTTAAAACAGAACAAAATAATTTTTCAACCATTTCATATACATGAAGAAGAAGGTTGTTTTGATTTTACTGAAATTGAAGTTAGTCTTGTGGATTTGAACCTCCAGCCTTTTGACCGTCAGTCAAGCGCGCTAGATACAAGTAAAATAATATTCTATGATGGAGAATATAAAGGGGAAAATCATTATAAAATATCTGGAAATATTCAAAATTTAGAATTGAATAATTTATATTCTATTATTGGTAGATCTTTCAGGATAAATGGATTAATCGATTCTGCTACAATAGGTATAGTAAGTAATAATAATCAATTAAACCCTAATCCAATATATTCAGCAAACTATTTGAGAATCTTGAACGGAGCGATAGATGATATTCAATTTGACCAATTAATTCTATCAGCATCCTACCGAAATCGACGATTTCTCTTAAGTGATTTTAAATTAGATACATATTTGGGAAATATAAATGGAGACGGTTGGTTTAATATTGGTTTGTCAAACCAAGGCGAACTCTTTCAGGATGATGATAAACTTAATTTGAAATTTAACTGTAAAAATGTGGATATTGAACCATTCAACCGATATTTGCCTTGGGGATACGAAAGTAGAGGATTTATGACAGGAAGCATAGATATAACAGGTACTATCGCTAAACCAGAAATTATAAGCCGTATGGATATTTCCCATCCAGGGTTTGATAAAATAAATATGGAGGATACCCTTTCTGGAATTTTTGAATTTAAAGAAAATAAACTGGGTTTAAATTTATCATTACAAACCAAATATGGTAAATATTCAGGAATTGGATTTATACCTTTAGATTTAAATTTAATAATTGAAAACCGCGTTGATATTTCTAAAGAGCCAATTGATTTTATTTTCACCGGTGTTACAAATAATGTTGAATTTCTGCCAGAATATTTTGATATTTTAGATTCTTTAACCAGTGATCAATTACAAAATGATACATCAAAAAACTATGATATTGTATTAGAAATCTCGGGAACATTAGAGAAACCCATCAGAAGTGGATGGATAATAATTCAAAATGGCAGTTTATATTTAGATCCAATTGAAGAGCCTATTAGAAATATTGAGGGTTCAATGTCTATAATTAATAATCAACTTATTATCAATAAAATGACTGGCTCACTTTTTAAAGAGGATGAGAATTTCATTTCTGATTTTAAAAACTTTTTTTCATCAGAAGATATAAAAAAACAAAATAATTTGAATGTCTCTGGCAGTATGGATCTTACAGAATTTTTTAATCCTAAGTTTGCTTTAAACCTTAGTGGAAAGGATATTTCAATAACATCATCTTACGATTTATTCCATGGATCAGGTACAGCAGATATAGATTTAACAGGCAGAGATACATTGTATATTTCTGGAGAATTCATTCCAAATCCATATAATTTCACCATAACAAATTTGGGTTATGAGTCTACTTATGAAGTACCTAAATTATATACAAATCGAATTATCTCCTATAATATTCATGTTCCTATCAAAGATGGAATAAAAGTAGAAACGGAAAACATAAATCTATTATTTGATGGAGATATTAGTATAACTAAAATTGGAGATGAAAAGTTTAATTTTTCCGGTAAGGCTAATATAATTGATGGAAAATTTTATGATAATCAGGGAAATGTTTTTCGGAATACTTATGGAACTATAATTTTAGCACCCATTGATAATACCCCATATATCGATCTACATGCTCAGACAAAAATCGAAGGTGATCCTGTCGATGTATCATTTATAGGATTTACTGATAATCCCACTCTTATTTTTAACTCAGAGGAATATACTCAGCAAGAAATTCTTGATATATTAACTTTTGGAGACCCAGATGGTTTTAGCGATTATAAGCAGGCTGGTAATTTTCTATCAAATTATTTAGAAAATGTAATTGAGAAAAATATAACAAGATATAGTGCCTTAGATGAGTTTCGACTCACAAGCGGAGGGTCCCCTTCAAAAAATATTGAAGGGAGTGAGAATATTGAATTGAAACTAATCCTAGGCAAACAAATGTCTAATAAAATATATTTAAATACTGAATTTGATTTATATAATATAAAAAATAGTCAATATGAAGCAACCTACCGAATTAACCATAATACATCCATTGTAGGAGGATTGGATGAAAATAATTTATGGCATTTAAAGTACCGCATAAAATTTTATTATAAATGAAATATTCTCAAATTTGGTTTTTATTTTGGTCATTCCTAATATCCAATACTTTTGCTGATGAAAAATTAGTTGTATCAGAAATAATATTTAATGGCAATTCATTGCTACCTGATTATGAACTGCAATCTGTAATTAAATTGCAATCACCAAAGCTGTTCGCCAGGAGTGAATTTAGTCCTAAAAAACTTAACCGAGATAAAATATCCTTAGAAGCATATTACAAATCAAATGGATTTCTAAATATAAGCATAACTGAAAATTATGAATTAGTATCTAAAAATTATGTCAATATTCAATTTTTTATAAATGAAGGGGATCAATATCAATTAAAGGAAATTCATTTCTTTGGGAATAAGCTATTTTCTGATGAAGAAATAATTAAAATATTAAAGACACCTACAAATATTAATTTTAATCCTTCAAAAATAAGAAGACAATTAAAAGCTTTAAAAAGAAATTATTTAACTAGAGGAAAAATTGATGTTGCAATTATGGATGAGGTGATAATTGAAGGTATAAATGTCATTGCCAGAATAAATATTTTTGAAGGTATATCTTATCATATTCAAAGTATTTCCGTTTCAGATTTAGTGTTAGTAAATGAAAAATATGTCCTGCGGGAAATATTATTCCAAAGAGACGAAATTTATAATATTAATAAGATAGATGAATCCAGGAATAGAATTTTTTATTCGGGGCTTTTCAGTTCTGTAGAAATTATTAATAAATTGATTAATAAAAAAAATGGATTAGTAGATATAGAAATAAAAGTACGCGAATACAAATCTTCTTCAATTGAGGCAGATATTGGATTTAAAGAATCAAACTACCCTCATGAAAATTTGACAACTACTGGTATTGATGCACAAGCTCGATGGGTAATGGGTAATATTTTTAATACAACTGCAAATGTTGAATTCACTGCTAGAATTGCCAGAAGTATCAATTTGAATATAATTACTGATAAGCCATTAATTGAAAGAGATTTTACCGTTGTTTATCGCACTCCCTGGACATTTTATTTTAGAATCCCTACACGATTTGAATATTTTCACAAGGAAGCGAGTGAACAATCTGTATTGAAAAGAGATGGATTAACCTACTCTTTATTATTCAAACAAGGGAAAACTACGAGATATGAATTTAATTCCACCTTAGAGATAATTAAAACTAATGAAAGCTTAGATACTGGTAAAATAAATGAGGAGGATGAGCAACAAAGATGGATGAATGTTATATATATATCAAATAAAATTCAAAACCCATTAAATCCAATTGGTGGTCAATATTTTTCTTTTATTTCAACTTTATATGGAACAATATTGGGAGGGGAGAGGAATTTAATAAAATTTGAAGGTGAATATAGAAAATACCTGAGAATACAAAATAATAGTGTTTTTGCTTTCAGGATAGTTTTAGGATATATTAAAAATTTAGAAACAGAAAATGATCTTACACTCCCATACAATTTTCAACTTGGCGGTCAAACCTCTTTAAGAGGCTGGGCATCTGGCGATAAATTTGAAATTTCAAGCGGGGCAAACATTATCGACATGATTAATTTAGAATATAGATTCCCCATTAAAAATAAATTTGGCGGGGAATTATTTATTGATATGGGGAGATTATATGAAACAATTGATGCATTTACAACTACAAGCCTGAGCTGGGATTATGGAATGGGGATTATTTATCACACAGGTCTTGGGCCAATTCGAATAGATGTTGGCTTCCCATATGGAGAATTAGAAAATCGCCAACTTCATGCATCATTATTATATATGTTTTAAGTATGATTGAAATTTTTGATTAAATATTTATATTTAGTTATTGAGATAAATATGTAAAACATTGATAAATTTTAAGCCTGTAATTCAAACAAAAATGGAGAAAACTGTGAAAAATATATTAATATTATTAATCGGATTGTACGTGCTGTCCTGTACTGGCGGTTCAAATAAGTCGGCTGATCAGTATTGGAAAGATGGTCAGAAATATAGAACTGAAGCTAAACTAATGGAATCTATCACTAGTTTTAAATCTATAATTAAAAATTACCCTTTGCATGAATTAGCTGCTCAGGCACAATTTCAGATAGCTGATATTTATCTAAATGACAAAAAAGATTTTGAATTTGCTGTTGAAGAATTTCAAAAGGTAGTTCAGCAATACCCTGATCATGAAGTATCAAAAAAATCATTATTTATGATTGCCTACATTTATAATAATTATCTGGAAGCTTATAGCGATGCAATAATAAATTATAATTTATTTAAGGAGAAATATCCCGATGATGAGTTGATTCCTTCTGTGGAATATGAACTTGAGGGCTTGAAAAATATTAAAACTACCATTGATTCATTGAATTCAATAGTTAACAAAAGAACTAATATATAAAATATGTCTGAATTTGATCTTGCTGAATTAAAAGACTCCATTGAGAGGGAGTCCCAATTTATTCATGATATTAATACTTCTATTCGAACAGTTATAATTGGCCAGGATAATTTAATTGAAACGCTCTTATTGGCTATTTTAACAGATGGGCATGTCTTTCTCGAAGGCGTCCCCGGACTTGCAAAAACTCTCACAATAAATTCTTTGGCGCAGATTATTGACACAAAATTCCAGCGCTTGCAATTCACTCCTGATCTTCTGCCTGCAGATATATTGGGTACTCTGATTTACAATCCCATTGATGGTTCATTTGAAGTTAAGAAGGGACCAATATTTGCAAATATCATACTTGCAGATGAAATTAACAGAGCACCTGCTAAAGTACAATCAGCTCTACTTGAAGCAATGCAGGAAAGACAGATTACAATTGGTGATAAAACTTTTAAATTAGAAAATCCATTTCTGGTCATGGCAACCCAAAATCCAATTGAACAGGAGGGTACCTATCCTCTGCCAGAAGCACAAATTGACCGCTTTATGTTTAAAGTATTGGTTGGCTATCCCAATCCCGAAGAAGAATTAGAAATATTAAAAAGGATGGGGAAAATTAATACAAACATTGAATTAAAACCTGTTGTAAACCCATCTCAAATTTTATCGGCACGAAAAATTGTAGATCAAATATACATGGCTGAAAATATACAAAAGTACATTGTATCATTGGTATTTGCTACTCGATATCCTGAAAAATACGGTTTAAAAGATTTGCAATCATTAATTACCTACGGCGCCTCTCCTCGAGCAACAATTTTCTTGGCAAACGCATCCAAATCATATGCATTTTTACACAGTCGAGGCTTTGTTATTCCTGAAGATGTGCGTGCAGTGGGAAAATCAATTCTAAGGCATCGCATTATTTTATCCTATGAAGCTGAAGCAGAGGAGATAACAACTGAGGATATTATTCAAAGAATTTATGAATCTGTGCCTACTCCTTAAAATCCTACATGATTCCTGCCGAAATATTAAAGAAAGTTCGTTTACTTGAAATTAAAACCAGACATATTGTAAATAACATCTTTGGTGGTGAGTACCATTCGGCTTTTAAAGGGATGGGGATGGAGTTTGCTGAAGTAAGAGAATATTATCCCGGAGACGATATTAGAGCCATTGATTGGAATGTGACAGCAAGAACTGGCAAACCATTTATCAAGAAATATGATGAGGAACGGGAATTGACAGTAATGTTGATAGTTGATGTCTCCGCGTCTGGATTTTTTGGTACTGGAGAATCCTTGAAAAGTGATATCATGATTGAGTTGGCTTCCATTCTAAGCTTTAGCGCCATTAAAAATAATGATAAAGTTGGATTATTACTTTTCTCTGATAAAATTGAAGAGTTTATTCCACCCAAAAAAGGTAAGAGCCATGTTTTGCGTGTAATCAGGGAAATGATTTACCATAAAGCTAAAGATAGAAAAACCGACATTTCTATTGCATTAGAACATATTCAAAAAGTACTTAAAAGAAAGAGTATTATTTTTTTATTGTCTGATTTTTGGGATGATTCCTATCAGCAACCTATGAAATTGCTAAACAAAAAACACGATTTAATCAATATCCAAATATTAGATAAAGCTGAGATTGCAATTCCTAAATTGGGTATGGTAAAATTTCACGATGCTGAAACTCAAATATCTAAATGGATAGATACAAATAATAAGCAGGTCCAAAATATTTCCAAAAAATATATCCTAAATAAAAACAATGTTATAAAGAAATTCTGTAAAAAAAATAAAATAGACTTTATTTCAATTAATACTTCCGAAGGATATTTTAATCCGCTGGAACAGTTTTTTAGTACCAGAATGCACCGACATTAATGAAATTAATATTTTTAATATTTTTAATATTTTGCGTATTATTTTCATTTGATTTACGAGTGGATGTAAAACCTGATACTGTTTATCTTGGATCGTTGGTGGAAATAAAAGTAAGTGTTGAAAATAATAAAAATAATGAGTTGCCTGTTTTTTATGATTTAGAAGAAAATATAGAGGTATTTACAGTAGTGAATAAAAGTCTGACTCCTATTTCTATTAGTTATTTTTTACAATTTTGGAGAGTTGGAGAGATTATTATTCCATCTATACCAGTAGATATTAAACAAAATAATCATGTTATTTCCCAAATTGAAACAAATAAAATCACCCTGAATATTTTATCAAATATTTCAAGTACATCAAATGAGATGCGATCCATCAAACCAATAAAAGAGTTGAACTTGATTTCACCTTTTAAAATTGCCTTATTGCTGTTATTCTTTTTTGCAGGAATTGTTGGGGCAGGGTATTTATGGAAAACAAAAACAAGGCAAAGTAAATCAAAATATTCAACAGGATCTTTTAAAATTTCCGCTCTCAAAGAGTCTGTAAAAGAAATAGAAGATTTACCACTTCCTGAAATAATTAATTCTGAATCTACAGAAAAATACTATTTAAAATTAAGTGAAATATGTCGATTATTTTTTAAAGAGGTCTTCTATATAAAAGCTACAGAAATGACTTCAGGCGAAGTAGCAGAACATTTTACATTAATTGGAATTGAGCCAGAATTAGTAAACTCATGGAATGATGTCTGTCAAATTGCGGATATGGCAAAATATGCGAGTCATATTCCACCAATTGATCAATTCACCGAAGATAAAAAAGATTACATTAAATTAATTACATCTTTTTACAAAATCCAGTCACAATTAGGGGCCAATAATAAATATAGAAAATTTGCTTAATTTATATCAGGTGATAACCAAATTGGGTTTGACATTGCAAAAATTCTTTTCTCATTATTAGAATCAAGTTCCACTTCAAACCGAAAATAACAGTTGCTATCACTCTTAATTTCAAAATCCTTTATTAATTTATACTCCCGTGAATTCATAATTGTAAAATAGTCTATTTCTTTTTTTTCACCAATAACGCCTTTTATTATTGTCATTTTTTTTATCATTCCAAATTCGGGGGTAGATATAATTGATACTGTAATAATACCATAATTTGAACTTACGGTACTGCCCATTTCATATATTAGTCCATTATTTTGGAATGTTATGTTGATAAAGGGTCCATTAGTTACAAAGCAATTCCCATTTTTCATGGAAGTAATGACCGAATTTATGTCTCTATTATACCCATTTATATGCACACCGGTTCTGAATTCTCCAAATAATTGTTCTTTTTTTTCATATAAGGAAATCATTGGTGTTTTTATTTGGCGGTAAATATTAAAATTACCATGAGCATCATTTCCGGCATAAATAAATTTATGATAACCATCCAAAAGTAATTTTATCCAAATTTTTAATCCTTTATAAAATCCCTCATCAAGAGCTCCATTTACTATTTGAATTCCTGCAATATTATCTTCCAAAATATCCTCTAATTGCCATTTTCCCCTTTTTACAAAAAACCATTGCACAATGGGAACAGGATTAAAAGGATGGGCTGCAATACAAAGCGACTCATTATCTAAACTGTCATGAACAGTTTTTGTATTATAATCAGCATGAAAATTAAATGGCTTTTCAGCGCCATCTCCTGAGCCGGGGAGAAAATTTGAATTGTTTAAAATAAGCGCATGTATATTTCTTCCATTCTGATTATGTAAACTTAATTCTTCCGATGGAATGATAAATGATTTCCCTGGAGTGCCATTATTAATTGTTTCGATTTCTCTTCTGGATTTATTCCATTTTTCAAGAGTTGGGTCTGTTTCAGTCCATGAACCCGGAAGATCATCTAAATCATAGGAATGATCAGTATTGCAAAAAAAATCTAATCCTAATGATTCTGCCATGGTTAATGTTGCTTTTAATGGCGCGCCAAATTCAACCATATCTTCAGTTAAATTTGAATGATAATGAATGTCCCCGTATAATACATTTCCATCATTTGGATAAGGATATTTAGAAATACAGGTTTTTAACTTATTATGAGAGCAAAGTGGGTAATTATGAATAGTACATTTTTTATCTTGCCCATTTACATTGTACATAAATTCAACATTAATTTCAATATTTCCCGAAATACCTTCTGAATCAATTATTAGGGTATCATCCCACCAATTAAGATCCATTTGAGTATTATATTGAAAAGTATGGGATTGAATAATTTTGTTAGATTTATAAATTACTATCTCAACATATTTAAGAGTGATTGGGAATAAATGTGAATCCTTTATTATCAATAAAATTGGAATATTACTCTTAGGTTCAATTCTAATTGGGAGATCAGCTAATATTTCCGGTTCTTTTTGAAAATAGCGGCTGCCAGTCCATTTAAAACGAAAATGTAATTCTGCATATAATAATACCGCAGGTGAATATTGTGCAAAAGATTCCATGAGAAATTCAGAATTTATCATCTCAAATATATGTGGATAATGTCCAATTGATTTGTAATTTTATAGGTGTAAATTAAATCAAGGAATACAATATAAACGATGGCAAATACTTCAGATTTTAAAAATGGACTTATTATTAATCATAAGAATAACTTATGGAAAATTGTAGAATTTCTACATGTTAAACCGGGCAAGGGAAATGCCTTTGTGAGGTCAAAATTAAAAAATATCCGTACAGGACAAGTGGTAGAAGAGACATTCAGAGCAGGCGAGAAAATTGAAACTGTAAGAGTTGTGGCCAGAAACTACACTTATCTGTACTCAGAAAACACCAATTATATATTTATGGATCAAGAGACATTCGATCAGATTAGCCTCAGTAAAGCTCAAGTAGAAGATGTTCTTGATTTCCTTCTAGAGAATACAACCGCAACCATTGCTTTCAATGGAGACGAACCGATTGAAGTTAGAATTCCACAACATATGAATATGACCATTAAAGATACTGATCCTGGAGAAAAGGGGAATACTGCACAAGGCGGTTCTAAGCCGGCAAAATTAGAGACCGATTTAACCATTCAAGTTCCCCTATTTATCCAAATTGGTGATGTGATTCGCGTTGATACAAAAGAGAAGCGTTATATTGAAAGAGTAAAGAGTTAATATACCTATGTTAGAAAATAATATAAAAAATCTGATCAAGATTCTGGAAGAGTCAAAAGTAGATGAACTAGAAATATCCACCTTTTGGGGGAAACAGAAAATTAAGATCCGGAAAAATTCAGTTCAAAGTTTAGATCGAAACATTGAACTCATTCAAACTACACCAACGCCACCAATAATAAATACATTAAAGGATGCACCCAATGTTCCTGCAAATATTGGAGAAGAAAATGTGGCAACAAAATCTGAAGACCAAAATACTGTTCCCATTACCGATGACAATACAGTTACTATCAAAGCGCCTTTGGTGGGGACATATTACCGATCATCAAAGCCGGATATACCTGCCTTTATTTCAGAAGGGGACATCATAAAACCCGGTCAAGTCCTTTGCATTATTGAAGCTATGAAAATATTTAATGAAATCGAGTCTGAAATTTCTGGAAAAGTTGTAAAAATCCTTATTAAAGACGGTACCCCGGTGGAATATGATCAGGATCTCATAATTATTGCTCCTGAATAATTTATGTACAATAAAATATTAATTGCCAACAGGGGAGAAATAGCTCTCCGAATTATCCGTGCATGCAGGGAACTGAATATAGGAACAGTTGCAATTTATTCAAAAGCCGACGAATTATCACTTCATACAAAATTTGCAGATGAAGCAATTTGTGTAGGTCCTCCCGAAAGTACTAAAAGTTACCTAAATATTCCGGCCATAATTGCTGCAGCTGAATTGACAAACGCGGATGCAATTCATCCAGGCTATGGATTTCTTGCTGAAAGTTCAAAATTTTCAAATATTTGTACTGAAAATGGAATTGAGTTTATAGGTCCACCCCCTGAAACAATTGATGCAATGGGGGATAAAGCACAAGCAAAAAAAACTATGAAAAAAATCGGTATCCCGGTTATTTACGGGTCAGATGGATTAGTTCAATCCGTTCAGCACGCAAAGGAAGAAGCTGAAAAAGCTGGCTATCCAGTTATGTTAAAGGCTACTGCTGGTGGTGGTGGGAAAGGAATGCGGCTGGTTGAAAATGAAAACCAGATTGAGAACGCTTTCAATGCTGCACAATCCGAGGCAGAGATGTCTTTTAACAACGGAGACCTGTATCTTGAAAAGTTTATTCAAAAACCACGTCATATTGAAGTGCAAATATTAGCAGATAAACATGGGAATATCGTTGCATTAGGAGAAAGGGAATGTTCTATCCAACGTAGGCATCAAAAACTTATTGAGGAAGCTCCATCATCTGGAGTCATAGAATTAACACGTAAAAAAATGTATGACGCAGCCATAGCCGGGGCTAAAGCATCAGATTATATTGGGGCTGGTACAATCGAGTTTCTGTTGGATAAAAATAATGATTTTTTCTTTATGGAAATGAATACCCGAATACAGGTAGAGCACCCCGTAACTGAAATGGTAATTGGAGCTGATCTGATAAAATATCAAATTCTTTGCCATGCAGGCCATCCTATCCCCTCATGGATGAATAATATGAAAACACGCGGACATGCTATAGAATGCAGAATTAATGCAGAAGATCCCGCTCATAAATTTAGACCCTGCCCTGGAACGATTACGAGTTTCCATATGCCGGGCGGAATGGGAATTCGTGTTGATACCCATGTGTACGCTGGCTATACTGTTCCACCTTATTATGATTCACTGCTTGCAAAACTTATCGTTCACGCACCAACAAGAGCTGAGGCAATCAATCGCATGATTGGAGCTTTGGATGAATGTGTGTTTGAAGGAATTAAGACTACTATACCCTTTCAGCAACAAATATTTAAAAATATTGATTTTCAAAAAGGTAATATAGATACAAGTTTTTTAGATAATTTTCAATTTATTCAAGGAGAACCGGAGTAAATGATTATCCCCGAAGATTTACAATATACAGAAGACCATGAATGGGTAAAAATAGAAAATGAAATTGCCACCATTGGAATTACCGATTACGCTCAAGGCGAATTAGGCGACATCATCTTCATTGAATTACCTCAACCCGGAGATGCTGTTGAAGAAAAAGCCTCAATTGGAACAATTGAGGCAGTGAAAACTGTGGCAGATATTTATTCACCCATGCAGGGTGAAATATATGAGGTAAATCCAATTCTTGAGGATGAACCTGAATGTGTTAATACAGATCCTTACGCGAAGGGTTGGATAATTAAATTAACTAATTTTACAAATGATACTGCTAATTTTTTAACAGCGGACGAATATAAAAATCTGGTTCAATAGTGCATTTTATTCCCACAACACCAGAAGAAGAAGTTCAGTTACTAAAAGGAGCTGCAGTAACTAGTTTCTCGGAATTAATTGAAATAATTCCTCAAAAATACAGGTTGAAGACCAATTTGGGAATTGGCGTGCCTTTTTCTGAAATGGAAATCGAAAGAGAACTGAAGCAATTAGGTGATTCCAATGCTGCCGATAATTTTTGCTTTTCTGGTGGCGGGGTATATGATCATTTTATACCAAAGGCAGTTGATTTTATTAGTGGCAGATCTGAATATTATACATCCTATACTCCTTATCAAGCAGAAGTCAGCCAGGGCACTTTACAGTATCTATACGAATTTCAATCCATGATTTGTGAAATCTCCGGAATGGATATAGCAAATGCATCTCTTTATGATGGCGCCTCTGCTATCGCTGAAGCCTGCCTTTTAGCTCATTCTTTTACTCGTAGCAATATAATTCTATATTCTGGATCGCTGAATCCGCATTACATTCAAGTTGTAAAATCCTATTTAACCGGTCAAGATATGAAACTGATTCAACTGCCAGAAATCAATGGTATTACAGATTTAAACTCCCTAAAATCTTATTCTGAAAATATAGCGGCCGTAATTATTCAATCTCCCAATAGAAATGGGCTTATTGAAAACTGGATGAAATGTAAAAAGAAAATGTTAGATCCTAAATCTCTGTTAATTGCAGTATCAGATCCATTGGCATTATCTGTACTCAAGCCACCAGGAAAATGCGGCGCTGATATTTATGTTGGAGAAGGTCAATCTCTGGGGAATCCAATGAATTATGGGGGACCTCTACTGGGGTTAATGGCTGTAAAAGAACAGTATAAGCGAAGAATTCCCGGAAGAATAATTGGCAAAACGGTTGATAAAAATAACAATGATGGTTTTGTTTTAATACTCCAAACCAGGGAACAACATATCAGAAGAGAGAAGGCAACCTCTAATATTTGCACTAATCAGGGCTTACTTGCATTAAGAGCTACAATATTTCTATCACTTATGGGTGAACAGGGAATGCCCTATATTGCGAATATTTGCCACCAAAAAGCTCATTATACTGCTAATGCTATATTGGGGTTAGAAAATTATTCTTTGCCCTATTCCAATGAATTTCTAATGGAATTTGTTGTGAAAACTACCCATTCTGCTACTGCTGTCATTAATTATTGTGCTGCAAAAGGTGTATCAATTATGCGAGCATTGTCCGATGAGAGTGATTCTTTACTATTAATTGCTGTCACAGAAAAACGAACTATTGATGAAATTAACCATTTAATCAAATGCTTGAAGGAATTCAGTTGAGCACATTCTCAAAATTAGAAAAAATAAGAGCAGTCCGTGGCGCAGTAGCAATTGCGCTTCTTGATCCAGACAAGAAGAATGACAATGGATTGCTTAACATGCTTCAGCTTGTAAATGAAAGTGATTTTGACGCTATTTTTATTGGCGGTAGTTTAATATCCGATAATGAATTTGAATCGCGAGTTGAAGAAGTTACTAAAAATACAGATCTTCCTGTAATTATTTTCCCTGGGTCATCAAGTCAACTTTCTCAACATGCTGATGCAGTGTTATTTTTATCATTAATAAGTGGTCGAAATCCTCAATATTTAATTGGCGAACATGTTAAATCGGCTCCCATAATCTTCAATATGAAATTAGAGGCGATACCGACGGCATATATTCTTTTAGATGGTGGTGTGCGATCATCGGTAGAGGTAATGAGCAATACATCACCAATTCCAATGAATAAACATGACATAATTCTGGCACATGCCTTAGCCGGCGAATACCTGGGTAATAGGCTTGTATTTTTAGAGGCGGGAAGTGGTGCGGAAAATCATGCTGCATCAGATGTTGTTTCTATTATTTCAAAACAATTGCAAATACCAATTATCGTGGGTGGGGGTATTAATACACCTGCATCTGCCCGAATCTTAGTCTCCTCAGGTGCAGGCTATATTGTAACTGGAACTAAAATAGAACAAAACCCTTCAATTAAAGAATTGCAGGAATTTACAAATGCAGTACATCTATAATGATTGAAGAACCTGTAATAGGAAGAAACAATCCATTATGGGAATTGGCTACTGAATATCTATCGCACTTGCAATTTGAACGGAGATTGTCTACCAATACACTCAATGCTTATAATCATGATTTGAAAAAATATACCAATTTTATGTTTGATAAATTACAGCTCACATCAATTGATTCAATTCAATCTTCTCATATAGAAAATTTTGTAAACAAATTAAGTAATAAACCAAATATGGACAAAAAAGAGGGTCTAAAAAAATCGTCCAGTATCCATAGACTTTTTTCAACTATTCGCGGATTCCACCAATATCTATGCCAATTACGAATAACTAAAAATGACCCCTCACAATTATTAGTGCCGCCTCGATTAACTCGAAGTATTCCCACAACATTAATAGTAGAGGAAGTTAACCAGATTATTCAGTCAGTTGATTTAAATAAAAAATTTGCTCTCAGAGATCAAGCTATTCTCAGCATGCTTTATGCTTCCGGACTCAGAGTCACCGAATTGGTTGATTTAAAACTGAAAAACATCATGATGGATGAGGGATTGATTCGCGTTTTTGGCAAGGGTGGCAAGGAAAGAATAGTTCCCTTTGGTAAAATAGCATTAACTTTTCTAAAACTTTACCTTAAGCTGATAAGACCTTCCAGCTCCAAAAAAGGCAAAAGCCAGGGAATATTATTTCTAAACCATAGGGGAGGAAAATTAACCCGAATGGCAATTTGGAATATTCTCCATGAAAATACCATCAGAGCCGGGATTAATAAGAAAGTAAGTCCTCATGTTCTTCGGCATAGTTTTGCAACTCATTTATTGGAAGGGGGCGCTGATTTACGATCTGTTCAGGAAATGCTGGGGCATTCAGATATAACAACGACCCAAATTTATACGAATATTGATAAAATTTATTTAAAAGAAATTCACAAACAATTTCATCCAAGGGGCTAAATGCTATTACGATTACCAATGGAAGTCTTAGTAATTTTGCTTCCTATTTTAATATTTTCACTCTGCTTTCATGAATTTTCACATGGCTATATAGCCTACAAGCTGGGAGATCATACCGCCGCCAGAAATGGTCGCTTAACCCTGAATCCTCTGGCGCATTTAGATCCCATTGGTTCATTGATGATATTATTTGTAGGTTTTGGCTGGGCTAAACCGGTTCCTGTAAATCCTGTAAATTTTTCTAACCCTCGTGTAGATATGATGAAGGTTGCATTTGCAGGACCGGCATCTAATTTAATATTGGCTTTTACTGGCGGCTTGATAATGAGGTTTTTTAATTTTGTTGGGTTTATGCAGAGCGAAATGTTTATTCAAACTCTATATTTATTTATATTTATAAATATCTCTTTAGCTGTTTTTAACATGATTCCAGTTGCACCATTAGATGGTTCTCAAATATTTGGAAATATGATTTCAAAAAACAATCCTGAATTGGCTTGGAAACTTCAGATGTATGGTCCCAAAATTCTCATGGGAATAATCCTAATTGGAATGGTAACACCTTTTTCAATATTGAGGTTTTTAATGATGCCATTTGTTAAAATATTTATGTATTTATTTACAGGTATAAGTTTTTAAAGGAGTCATTATATCAAAACGTTACGGGCTCAATTTTGGCGGAAGAATAGTGGAATATTTAAGATGATTCGCAATTTACTCTTATTATTATTAATCTTTATTATGTATAATTTGTCTAATTATTATGGGAAATAATGAAAATCATTGAATGTGTGCCCAACTTTAGTGAAGGTCGAGATACTGCACTTATAAAAGAAATTACTGATGCGATTGAATCTGTTTCTGGAATTACCTTATTAGATGTTGATCCTGGTATAGATACCAACAGAACAGTTGTGACCATGGTGGGGGATCCTGAATCTATTATTGAGGCAGCATTTCTTGGCATAAAGAAAGGGTCAGAACTTATTGATTTGCGGAATCATGGCGGTGCACATGCTCGAATGGGAGCCACCGATGTTTGCCCATTTGTACCCATTTCCGAAACCTCCATGGATGATTGTATAAAATATTCAAAAATATTAGCAAAACGAGTGGGAGCTGAACTTAATATACCTGTCTTCCTTTATGAATTTTCAGCTGCAACTAATGATCGAATAAATCTGGCAAATATTCGCGTTGGGGAATTCGAGGGAATGGCAGATAAATTACAATTACCTCAATGGAAGCCTGATTATGGACCGGGGAAACCTCATGAAACTGCGGGGGTTACTGCTATTGGAGCTCGTAACTTTCTCATAGCCTATAATTTAAACCTAAATACGAAAGATAAAAAGATTGCTGCTGATATTGCCCTTGATATTCGTGAACAGGGCAGAAATAAACGTGATGAAAATGGTAAATTTGTCCGTGATGAAAAAGGAATCCCCATTAAAGTTCCGGGGATATTAAAATCGTGCAAAGCTGTGGGTTGGTATATTGAGGAATATAGATTGGCGCAAGTGTCAATGAATCTTACAAATTTTAATGAAACTCCTCCACATATTGCGTTTGAAGAAACGCGAAAGCAAGCAAGAAAAAGGGGAGTAAGAGTAACAGGAAGTGAGCTTGTAGGATTAATTCCTCTTGAATCTATGATTGCTGCCGGCAAATATTACCTCACAAAACAGAAGCGCTCAACTGGAATACCAATTCAAGATATAATCCATATTGCCGTTAAATCAATGGGATTAGACGATTTGGCGCCTTTTGATCCCAACCAAAAAATAATTGAATACAGAATTGGAAATCGATTTAACACCTTGGCCTCCATGACGCTTCATGATTTTACTGATGAATTATCTTCAGATAGCCCTGCTCCTGGAGGTGGTAGTGTTGCTGCTCTGTCTGGTGCTTTGGGAGCTTCCCTGTCATCAATGGTTGCAAATCTGACATTTGGAAAAAAGAAATGGGAGCCGCTGTTTAAACAAATGAGCCAACTTTCTGACAAAAGTCAACAATTAAAAGATGAATTAATTCAATTGATCGATGCAGATACGGAGTCATTTAAATTGGTCATGGAAGCATTCAAGCTGCCCAATAAGTCTGAAAAACAGAAAATAGAGCGCGACTCCGCTATTGATTCTGCCATGAAAGAAGCAACAAATATACCCTTTCAAACCCTGAAGTGCTGCCGGGACATTATGGATTTGGCCTTAGAAGCCGCAAAATATGGTAATCCGAATTCAGTTTCGGATGCCGGTGTTGGAGGTGAGATGGCGAATGCTGGTGCATGGGGCGCTGCTTTAAATGTGCGCATAAATCTTAAAGACATTAAAGATGAATTATTTTGTAAAAAAATGGAAACTGATACAGAAAATATATTAAGCGAAACACTGGCGTTACAAAATAAAATCCGGGAAACGGTGGAAACAAAAATAAAATATGGCTAAAATTCATCATTTAGAATCATCGCTTGTTGATCAGATTTCAGCTGGTGAAGTTATTGACAGACCCGCATCAGTATTAAAAGAATTAATTGAAAATTCACTTGATTCAGGTGCAGATACAATTGATATTCATATTATTAAGGGTGGGCACGAACTGATTCAGGTTTCGGATAACGGTTGTGGCATGAGCCGCGAAGATTTAAAGCTGGCATTCATGAGACATGCAACCAGTAAAATACAGTATTTAGAAGATTTAAATTCAATTACAACACTGGGATTTCGTGGCGAAGCCCTTCCTAGTATCGCTTCAGTTTCCATGTTTACAGCGCTTTCATCAGAAAAAGATTCTAAAGGATTTGAAATTAAAATTCATGGCAGCAAAGAGAAATCGTTTAAACCAGCTGTAAGTTTACCAGGAACATCCTGCAAAGTTCAAAATCTATTTTACAATACTCCCGCAAGAAGAAAATTTTTAAAAAAACCGGAAACTGAACAAGCAGTTATTAATTCAATGATGCGTCGATTTATGCTTTCAAGACCTGAAGTTGCCTTTAAAATGCTATCAAACAACAAAACCGTGTACGATGTTCCTGCCCAAAATTTGTCCGAGAGGATCAATTCAATCTATGGCTCTGTATTCAAAAACGGCATACTCCCTTTAGAATTAAAAAAAGATCCCTATACAGTAACAGGATTTACAGGTAATTTATCGCTTGTCAAGAAAAGGCCGGGAGAACAGTACATATTTTTAAATGGCCGATTTATAAAAAATCGCCTTTTAAATTCAGCCATATTCTCTGCTTATCAATCCCTTGTTCAGCGTGGGGAATTCCCCTTTTTTGTATTGTTTCTGGAAATGCCGCCAGATCTTTTTGATGTGAATGTTCATCCTGCAAAACTTGAGGTACGTTTTGTAAATGAATGGCAGATTTATCATGTTATTAAAACCTCTATTACAGGTGTATTACAAGATATACTTAAAGTAATACCTGATTATAAAACCTATCAACATTTTCCTGAATATACACCTAATGATACCGTTTCCTTAAATTTGGGAAAAGCGCCTTCTGCATCCATCACCCAATTTGAACAGGCTCCTCATAAGCGTCTTGATATTGAAATGGATGGTCTCTTTGATAATAAAAACGATGCTCAACTTCAAGGTGCACATTTTCGCATGGAATCAACATTGGATGATATTAAAGTTCCCAATGAAGATTTGCTTCCTGTTTCAGACCATATTTGGCAAATCCATAAAAAATATCTTATAACAGAAATAAAAAGTGGATTGATTATTATTGATCAGCATGTCGCGCATGAACGGGTATTATTTGAAGAAGCCAAGAAAGCCATAGAAGGAAAGGGATTTCCTTCGCAAACTGTACTTTTCCCTCAGACATTAAAATTACAACCTGAAGAATATGACAACCTTTTAGAGATCACACATTACTTAAATAAAATAGGATTCCGATTTCGGGAATTTGGTGAAAATACAATTATAATCGATGAGATACCGCCTGATATTAATTGGGGAAATGAAAGTCAAATTATTAGAGAAATATTAGACCAATATATTTCTGTTAAGAATATTAACCCTTCTTTTATAGATCAAATTGCTGCAATTTATGCCTGTAAATCAGCTATTAAAGCTGGAGATCAATTAAAGCCTGAAGAAAGAATTCATCTGATTGATCGCCTATTTTCTACGGATCATCCTTATTATTGTCCCCATGGAAGACCAATTATCATCAATTTATCTATTAATGAATTAGACCAGAGATTTGAAAGAAATACTTAAAATGAAATCAATTAAACCAATTTTAAACAATTAACCATGGCTGCGAAAAGTACAAAATATTATGTATTAACTGGTTTACTCTCAATTCTTCCTTTGGCAGCAACCTATTGGATTATTGTAAATCTTTTTCAATTTTTTTCCAGACCAGGCGCTTCAATTGTTGAGTTTATTTTCACCGATAAAGTACCTCAATACATACCCCAATTAGCCGGGTTCATTTTAACCATATTATTTATTTATTTTACTGGTATTATCGTATCCAACGTTTTGGGGAAAAGAGTCTATGTTTGGTTTGAAAATATACTATCACGAATTCCCGTAGTTAACTCCATCTATCGTACAATTAAACAAATTACAACCAGTTTATCTGGATCTGACAGGCAGGCATTTAAAAAAGTTGTATTTATCGAATATCCCAGAAAAGGAATATGGACTTTAGCAATGGTGACGGGGGAATCCACTAATGAAAAAGGAGATAAGTATTATCATATTTTTGTCCCCACAACACCCAATCCCACTTCTGGATATATGTTATATGTGCCTCAAAAAGACGCTCATGAAACCAATATGGCAATTGAAGAAGGACTTAAAATTATTATTTCAGGTGGTATGCTTGCACCTAAAATAAATATATTGCAGTCAGATGATGTCGCTGAATAATGAATTTGAAGCAACCGGAAACTGGTTATTTAAACACCGTAGCTTTCTGCCACTTATCATCGTTCCATTCTTATTTTATTGCTTACTGACCCCTGTAAATAATTTTTATAATACACTATTTTACGCTGGTTTGGCCGTCTCATTGCTTGGCGAGTGTGTTCGTATTTTTACCATTGCTTTTGTGCCTGCAGGAACCTCTGGGCGAAATACAAGGCAGCAATTAGCGACCTCCTTAAACCAGACGGGGATTTATTCAACTGTACGCCATCCATTGTATTTAGGGAATTTCTTTATGTTTTTAGGTCCGTTTTTATTTACGGGCAATATATATGGTATTATTATTCTTATATTGGCTTTCTGGATTTATTACGAACGGATAATGTTTGCAGAAGAAGCTTATTTGATAAAATTATTTGGAGTTGAATATGAGAATTGGTCTTCTATAACTCACGCTTTCATTCCAAATATTTTTTTATATTCACCAATCAATTCACAGTTTTCACTCAAAAAGGTTTTGGAAAGGGAATATACCGGGATTTGCGGAGTCTTTGTAATATTCACCATACTGCTAGCTTTTCGAAACTATTATTTTAACTTCCATCCAATTATTTCTCATACTTGGTCGGTTATATTCATATGCAATATATTCATGTATATTATTTTAAGAACACTCAAGAAAATTAGACGTAGAAAAAGTAACTAGTAATTAGTCAATTGAATGATAAAAATGAAAAATAATAGTAACCCAATAGATGTAAATGCGTATTTCAAAGAAGTATTTACAAATGCAGGAATTGGAATAATGATATTGGACGCAAACAGCAGCATAGAATATATAAATGAGGAAGCATTAAATATATTTGGCTATAAATCCGGTGACTTGGTTTACAGTAATTTTTCCACCCTCATTCACAGCACTGATCAAAATTATTTAAAACAATTCATTAAAATAGCAAACTCTTCATCGCCTTCTGAATTTATGGGAATCCATAAGGATAATTCTGCATTTCCCGTTGAGCTCAACATATCCAGTAAAATATTAAATCAAACGTGCATTTATACAGTTATTATACGTGATATTACCGAAATTAAAAAAAATGAAGAAACTCTTAAGCATCAAGCATATTTTGATTCACTAACTGGAATTCCTAATCGCACATTATTTTTAGACAGATCAGAAATTGCATTAAATCAGGCAAAAAGATCAAAGGAAGGATTGGGAGTTATTTTTATCGACCTTGATGAGTTCAAAGAATTAAATGATACATTAGGCCATGATGCCGGCGATGTAATGCTTAAAACTGTTGCTCAGAGATTTATTAATTGTGCACGGAAAAGTGATACAGTATCAAGAAGAGGGGGGGATGAATTTACAATTCTAATGCCCCGGATTAAAAATATTGAAGATGCAATTAAGTTAGCTGAGAGAATTCTTGATTCAAACAAAAATGCTATTTCCATTAAGGACAAAATGGTTTTCCCGAAAACAAGTATAGGAATCAGTATTTACCCTCGAGATGGAGATAGTATTGAAACTTTAATAAATAATGCGGACAAAGCAATGTATAATGCAAAAGAGTCTGGGAAAAATCAGTACTCTTTTTATAATTCAAAATATTAGGCTTATTAAATACTAATTAGAAGCCAATGCTTTTTCCATTTTCTCCAATAATGAGAAAATTTCATCCGTATTTTCAATTTGCATAAACTGCTTTCTCCAAAAGGAAGCACCATCAAATCCTTTGAAATAATAATTAAAATGTTTTTTGGCTAAATTCACGCTGAGATTATTGTTATAATATTCCGTCAACATTAAAAAATGCCTCCGAGCAATATCTATAATTTGACCAATATCTGGATCTATTATAAACTTTTCAGACGATTTCTTTTGGAGGGAGTTGAAAATCCATGGTTTCCCCAAAGCTGCACGGCCAATCATTACTCCATCGCATCCGGTTTCAGCCTTCATTTTATTATAATCTTCAATTGTTTTAACATCGCCATTTCCAATTACGGGAATTTTCACAGCATCTTTCAATTCTTTAATGAGTTTCCAATCTGACATTCCGCTGAATTGCTGTTTGGTCGTACGGGGATGGAGAGTAATTGCTGCCACACCAATCTTTTCCATTCGAACACCTGCCTCGGTAGAAACCAGACTGTTCTGATCCCATCCTGCCCTCATTTTAACTGTTACGGGTATTTCTGGCACCGCCTCTACAACAGCTTGAGTAATGTCATCCATGAGGCAGAGATCCTTTAATGCCGCAGAGCCAGCACCCTTCTTTGTCACCTTAGGTACGGGACAGCCATAATTAATATCAATAATATCCGGTTTTAGCATATCATAGACCATTTTAGCTGAATTGCCCACAATATCCGGAGTTTCTCCAAATAATTGAATTCCAATAGGACGCTCATTTTCTGTGAATTTCATTAATTCCAATGTTTTCATATTTTCACGAATGATTCCATTTGCGCTCACAAATTCAGTAAATACAACGCCTGCACCCATTTCCCGGCAGAGTATCCGAAAAGGGTGGTCGGTTATCCCTGCCATGGGAGCAAGGAATAACGGATTTATAATATCTAAATTTCCAATTTGCACAGGGATAAATTTTCTATGATTTATAACATTCTATCTAATAAATTTATTAAATTATATACTTAGGGTTTAGTAAAATCCTGCCAATATAATAAAAACATTAATTATCCAGTAAAAACAGGGAGACAAATTGGAATTTCTTTTCGCACAAACCAATGGGCAAACTGGTAGTGGGATAGCTGCATTTTTACCAATTATATTAATTGGTTTAATCTTTTATCTACTCATACTAAGACCACAATCAAAACAACGGAAGCAGCATGCAGATTCACTTTCACAGTTGAAAAAAGGTGCTAAAATACTCACTCGAGGAGGAATATATGGAAAGATTGTCAGCTTTCAGGGAAAAAATGATAACAAGGTCACTATTGATGTGGGCTCTGGTATAAAATTAAATATTGCCCGTTCATATATAGCTGGACCTGCAAACAAAAATGAAGATGCAACACCAGACAGTAATAGCTAAACCAACACTTAAGATATTTAAATATGGAGATCCTATTCTTCGTAAAAAAGTAGAGGTTGTAACAGATTTTACGAATTTACCTTATTTAGTAGAACAAATGTTTAATACTATGTATGAGGAACATGGAATAGGATTAGCTGCCAATCAAGTAGGATATAGCTTGAGTCTGCTGGTTTTAGATACCTCCAGCTTGGAAGGTGAAGAAGATAGCAAGCCATATATTTTAATTAATAGTGAAATAACGAGATCGGAAGGATCTTCCATTATGGAGGAGGGCTGTTTAAGTGTGCCAGATATTCGTGCTGAAATTGAACGACCTGAAACTATTATAATAAAATTTCAGGATTTAGAACAAAACTTTCATGAAGAATCATTTAACGGATTAATTTCTCGTGTAATTCAACATGAATTAGATCACTTAAAAGGCAAATTATTTGTAGATTATCTGTCGCCTGGAAAAAAGATGTTGATAAAGAAGCGTCTTTTAGAAATTTCAAAAAATGGCAGTCCATCTACCGGAATTATTTTATAAATTAAATAGTTAATAGCAATATGAAATTGGTGTTTTTCGGTACACCTGACTTTGCAGTTCCCACTCTTGATGCCCTCCATGATTCATCTCATGAAATATTGGGAGTAGTAACAAGTCCAGATAAAAGATCAGGCCGTGGATTAAAAGTTAAACCCTCAGCAATAAAAATAAGTGCAGAAAAATATGGCTTGCCAATTTATCAACCGGAAAGTACAGGAAGTAAACAATTAAATTCTATTTTAAAACAAATTAATCCAGATATTTATGTTGTCGTGGCTTATAAAATATTACCAGAATCAATTCTAAATATACCTCATAGAGGAGCTATAAATCTCCATGCATCCTTGCTCCCTAAATACAGGGGGGCTGCACCAGTGAATCATGCCATATTAAATGGTGAAACCGAAACTGGCCTCACCACATTTATGATTCAGAAGAAAGTGGATACCGGTGATTTATTGCTTCAACAATCGCTGCAAATTGATAATTCTGTCACAACTGGTGAAGCCCTGTCAAAATTATCCTTTATTGGGGCTGATCTAATTATAAAGACTTTGGATGCTCTCGCTCAAAATAAAATTAAACCACTAAAACAAGATAGCGCTAAAGCCACATTTGCTCCAAAAATTAGTGTACAGGATTGTAAAATAAATTGGACAAATCCTGCTTTGGTGATCCATAATCAGATTCGAGCATTTTCACCAAAGCCAGGTGCCTTTACCTTTTATAATAAAAAACGAGTAAAATTATTTGGTTCTAAAGTTCTGCAAAACTTACAATATACAAAGCTCCTTCCCGGTGAAATAGAGTATACTAATTCAATATTTAAAATAGGGACAGGCAGCGAACCAATACAAATTACTAATATACAGATTGAAGGTAAAAAGAAACTTGCGGTGGATAAATTTATCTTAGGTTTCCCGAAAATAACAGGAGGATGTTTTGATTAAAAGAGAACTAAGAACACGAAGAATTTCATGGGAAATAATGAAGAAAGCCGCTTTTAGGAATCGTCGATTATCCGATGTGACAGCTGAAATATTTCGCAGGGAAGGTGATAATATCAGCGATCAGGATCGACGCTTTATTACCATGTTAGTTCAAGGTACAGTAAGACTGACTGGCAGATTGGACTGGGAACTTCGTCAAGTATTTATTGGTGACTATGAAGATTTGAAAGAAGGTTTACGCATATTACTTAGACTTGGTGTTTTTCAATTGTTTTATATGGATAGTGTCCCAGATTATGCTGCAGTTACTACCACCGTTCAATTGGCAAAAAAAATACATCCGAATCTGGGTGGTCTCACAAATGCCATTCTTCGAACATTAGTCAATTTAGAGGATAGAAATATACCAGACCAACACACTCCCATTGCTAATGTGGCTGCTTATCTAAGCCACCCTGAATGGTTAATCAGCAAATGGATTAAGGATAAATCCTTTGATCAAGCCAAAGCACTTGCTGAATGGAATAATGAATATCCACATCTATGGTTTAGAGTGAATCGTTTGGAATATACTCCTACAAAATTCAAAAATTATTTGAAAAAACACGATATAAAATATGAGCAATTCGAACATATTCCTGAATTCTTTCAAACTTCAAAACATCAGGAATTAATCAAAAGTGATATTTTCAAAGAAGGTAAGATTTCCGTTCAGGATCCATCGGCAGGATTGGTAGTACAATTGGTGGATCCTAAGAAAAAGGAATCTATTACGGATGCATGTGCAGCCACCTATGAGGATTCATTGACCCTTCTTGAACCGGCAGTACTGGCAACGTCTATGAGC
>SCKP01000002.1:74452-75860 GCA_004124405.1 Fidelibacterota bacterium
GTGATTTGCCAAATGACCAGGGTGGCAGGGTATATGTAAGTTTTGCCGGCAGTGGTTATGATACCAATACGCCCAACAGAAATGAGCAGTATGCCGTTGAGCGGCAGGATAATGAAATCTGGGTAAATGTAGGCGCAGGTCCAGCGTATGGTGAGAGTAGTTACACCTTTGAAGTAACGACCCTGTCTGATTCTACTTCAAATGGTAATGCAGCATCCAACTTCCGTATTATTGCCTCTATGGATGAGGGCATCTGGATATCAGAAACTGCCTTGGGTTACTCTATTGATAACCTGGCTCCATCTGTGCCGTCTGAGTTTGCTGCCCAATATGATAATGGCTCTGTTAATCTATCCTGGAGCGCCAATACTGAAACAGATTTGGTGGATATTACTGAAGATGAAGTGCCCATGACAGATAAAATGCTATTGGATGTCCCTTGTTCTGGAACGGGGGTTATGGCTAAACGGGCCGATATTAGATGGAGACGTTCCATTGATGATATTTTAGAAATGCATCTACTTCAAAGAAAAATATTATGGGCTGCATCCAACTATATAAATCCCGGCGGTGTAATTATTTACAGTACCTGTTCAGTTGAACCAGAAGAAAACTACATGGTTATCGATGCTTTCCTGAAATCACACCCAGATTATTCAATTGAGTCAGCCAAGGATTATATTCCCGCAGAATATGTCGATGATAAAGGGGCCATGGTAATATTTCCACCGGAACATAAAATAGATGGAGGGTTCGCAGTAAGATTAGTAAATAATGGGTAGATCCCTACTCAAATATCTCATTGCTTTTACATTTTTCTCATTATCGGGTATTGTAATATTAGATTATTTTATCTTACCTAATTATGTTGGATATAACAATGAACACTACCTGCCGGATGTCCGTGGTGAATATCTAGAAAAGGCAACATATCAATTGCGGTCTCTTCGCTTTAATACTAAACCTATACTCATTCCTTATTCAGAATCCCATACCCCAGGGACAGTCATAAAAATGTTTCCAAGAGCATTTACCAAGGTAAAAGAAGGTCGCACAATAGACTTAACCATTGCAGGTAAGGATCAGGACATTGAGATTCCAGATATTAGTAATTTAAGCCTTCGGAATGCAAAATTAACCCTTATAAAGCTGGGATTGGGAATAGACACTATAATATATGAATATGACAATGTTATTCCTGATGGCTATATTTCCTTTCAACTCCCAAGAAAGGGCCAAACCGTTAAATCTTCTACAAATATGACATTAGGTGTAAGTCGTGGCGCACCTCCAGATTATTACATTATTCCAGATATTGTTAATTATAGTTTAACTCGTGCCCGTAAAGCAATTATAAATAAGGGACTTAGAGTTGGGGAGATTACCTACGAATTTCAACCAGATCTCG
>SCKP01000003.1:0-22215 GCA_004124405.1 Fidelibacterota bacterium
AGAGGAATTATCATATATCCGCAAAAATAATATTGCTGCCGGCATTGCTTTAAATCCTGATACAGATGAAAATGGTCTATTGCCCCTCTTAGATTATCTAGATTATATTTTAATCATGTCTGTTTTCCCCGGAAAAGGTGGGCAATCTTTCATAAACTCCACTCTTAAAAAAATGGAAAATATTGTGCAAATGACAAAGGGTAGAAATATCACCATTGGAGTGGATGGCGGGGTGAATCTAGATACCATTTCAGAAGTTTATGCTACTGGTATTGATGTAACCATTGTAGGATCTGGCCTATTCAAATCTGACAATATTTCCCAGAGGTACCAGGATTTAATGAATGCATGATCCATTAAATTACCGTCAAGAAATCTATCGGAAACTCATCCATTTATCCTCTTCATCTATACCATTTATGTTATGGTATTTTGGAAAGGATTCTTTTCAGCCCTGGATAATAGCCATTGCAATTATTCTACCTATTTTAGATTATGGACGACGTAACAATAAATTTTTATATCGTATTTATTCCAAATTATTTACTGGTTTCACCCGACCCGTAGAACAAGGAATATTATCAGGAGCTTCATGGGTAATTATTGGCGCTGCAGTCACCATTTATATTTTCAATGAAAACTCTGCTATTATCGGATTACTTGTATTAAGCATTGCCGATTCAGCTGCTGCAATTATTGGCATTAAATTTGGGAAAACACAATTATTTTCAAAATCTTTAGAAGGATCTGCTGCATTTTTTATAACGACTGCGATTATTGTATTTTCATTATCACCTGCAGCTTTTTATATTAATATCTTTGCAGTATTAACTGCAACGGTTGTTGAATTAATATCTACTCCGCGAATGAACGATAATCTACTAATACCCATGGTAACGGCTTTTATTTTAAGTCTTGGGGGTGTTGGGTGAGCTTTTTAACACCATTTTTTCTCTGGCTGCTTCCGTTAGCCGCAATTCCACTTATTATTCATCTGCTGAATCGCCGCAACCTTATAACAATAGATTTCAGCACATTGAGATTTTTAAAGTTACTGGAAAAGGAATCTATCCGCAAACTCCAGATTTTACAAATATTACTGCTCATACTTAGAACCATTATAATTCTCTGTATTGTAATGATGATTTCCAGACCTGTTATTAATGGAATATTTAATTTACAAAATTCCGGGGAATCTGCTTTGCATGCTATTATTCTGGATGACAGCTTCTCAATGGCAGGCAGTCGAGATCACATCCAAAATACGGTCCGGAAAATACTGAATCAAATTCCAGATAAAAATCAATTAATTTGGATCAACACAAACAGCGGTTTACAATTTAAAGGTCTGAGGGAAGATATTCCTCCAATTGAATCCCTTATAAAATCTACATTTTTAGGTCAATCTATAAATAATTCATTGAATATCTTGTTAGTGAATAGTGAAGGAGATTTCACATCGAAAGAATTGTACATATTAACTGATGGGCAGTATTCATCCATAAAAGAATTAAATGAAAATAGTGATCAATTGGAGTCGTTTCATATCTACACATTTATTGCGCCTAAAATTGAAAACAATTTGGCTATCAGCCAATTAAATATAGTAAATGAAATTCTTCTTCCAAATGATCAACTGGAAATTGAAGTGTCTGTTCAAAATAATGGTGTGGAAAATATTGAAAACCGCTTATTACAATTAATCATTAATGAAATGATCGTTGGGCAGCAATTAATTTCACTAAATCCTGGGAATACCAAAATATTCACATTTAAAACTGCTCTGTCAAAATCTGGCAACCATTCTGGAATAGTAGAGTTAGACAGGGATGATAGAATGGAAGATAATCGTTTTTATTTTACGCTGAATATTCCTAATAGACATAAAATAGCAATTATCAGCAACTCGAAAGAATCATCATATTATATTAGAGAATCCCTAAATGCATTGAACAAATTTGGAGAATCACTTATCATTTCTGAATTTATAGATTTTAACAGTCACCAACTAAAATTGCATGAACAGGATATTATTTTCCATTTGAATCCGGAAATATTAAAAGATATATCTGATAGTAAAATTGAAGAATATCTCTATAATGGTGGTCATTTAGCAATATTCCCGAATATTAATTCTGAAGGCAATACTTATGAATATATTAATAATATTTGGAGTGAGATTTCGAAAGATTACAAAAATTTAAGTAAACAATCTCTTGGGGATGGTTCTTTTCAGGAAATAAATCTGAATTCTGTACAATTTGATGAATTACACAATTTATTTTCACCTCAAGCTGCTCAAGATAGAAATATCAAACTCTTTAATTATTTGTCTCTGCCATTTCATCCTGAATTCAGTAAAATGCAACTGAATGATGGCAGCCCCATTTGGAATAGATATTCTTTGCAGTCTGGCATTTTGGATGTCTTTGGATTTGCCCTGAATCTAAATTGGACCAACTTTCCAATTAAAGGTACATTTTTACCTTTTACTCATTATTTAATATACTCAAATACCACCAATAAACAGGATATATACAAAAGTACAGATACTCCCTGGGAACAGATTCTGGATGAGTATTATTCAAACAGGATATACCATATTCCACCTGATGGCTCAAAAGAGATATTAATTATTGATAATAATAATAAAGTCACTGTTAATTTGCTTAAAACACCTGGCTACCATAGACTTCAAACAGATAATATTGAAATTGAAAAAATTGCAGTAAACATTATAAGACAAGAATTGCAAAGCCAGGTTGTGGATTTTAAGGATATTAAAGAATTTACATCAGGGAATATTGAAATGATTTCCATGGATGATGATATCCTGGCAGAAATAAAACAGGCGAGGATTGGTGTTGAATTATGGAGATTTTTCTTATACGCTACCATTTTATTACTTATACTTGAAATGATTATATCAAATGCAAAAAAACAAAATTAAACGAGAAAAAGCCTTTCTGGTTGGTGTGATATTAAAAGGATCTTCCCGGGTTCAAATTATTGAACAGTTAGAAGAGTTGGAATTTTTAGCGGACACTGCTGGAGCGGATATCATTGGTAAGTTTACACAAAGTCGGAATAAACCAGACGCTACAACATTTATTGGTAAAGGGAAAGCCCAAACTATTATAAATCAAGCCATTGAATTAGAATGCCATTTAATAATTTTTAACGATGATATTTCACCAACCCAAATAAAAAACCTCCAGAAAATAGCTGGAGAGACCACAAAAGTTATTGATCGAACCGGACTCATATTAGATATTTTCACAAAACATGCTAAAACAAAAGAAGCCAAAACACAGGTTAAATTAGCACAGCTTGAATATTTTCTGCCAAGACTAACACGAATCTGGACTCACCTTGAGAGGCAAATGGGGGGGATTGGGACGAGGGCGGGAGCGGGGGAGACCCAAATTGAAATTGACCGGAGGTTAATTAGAAATCAGATTTCGAAATTAAAAATTGAACTCACCGCCATTGAGAAACAAAGGCAGGTTCAAAGCCACAGAAGGGAGGATGCAATTAGAATTGCTCTGGTTGGCTATACAAATGCCGGAAAATCAACACTCATGAATGCTTTAACTGATGCGGGTGTATTGGTGCAGGATCAATTATTCGCCACCTTGGATACTACTACAAGAAAATTAGAAAATATAGACATTGGCATACCAGTATTATTAAGTGATACAGTCGGTTTTATTCGGAATTTACCTCATAATTTAATTGCGTCATTCCGCTCAACTCTGGGAGAAATAAGAAATGTGGATTTACTATTAAAAGTATTTGATGCATCTTCTGAAAATATACATGAACATATTGCAACTGTTGAAGAGGTTTTGAAAGAAATTGATATGCCCGATAAAGCCAGCATTATTGTATTAAATAAAATTGATGCCATATCTGAACCCCTTAAATTATCCGGATTAAAAACACGATTTAAGGACGCATGTTTCATATCGTCTCTTAAGGATATAGGCTTAAATATTTTGATTGATCGAATAAAAGAAACCATTACTTCAGAATTTCAAAAAGATGTATTTTATTTGTCTTTTAAACAGACAAAACTGCTGGATACTATATACACTTTAACACGGGTAATTAAGAAAAAGTCGGATTATAATGGTATCAGGCTTGAAGTTGAGGGAAATCGGAAATCTTTAGATAAAATTAGGCAGATCATTGAGAAGTAAACAAAGTACTCGCAAAAGGACCCGATTTTCAGATAACCTTTTTATTGGTTACAGTGGGTATCCCTCGCTTAATCGCAAGTTTCCTTCATTCCGGCACAGCCGGAAAAGGCCTGCTTTTGAATAAGTCAAATAAGGATTCCCATATTATAAGTTGAAAGTTCTGAAAATAAAAAATCCTTCTGCGAATACTTCATTTCAAAAAGCTATGTTTAATTTACAGAGAATTAATTAAAAACTATAATATGAAAATTAAAATAATTCAAACCACAACAGATTCTATAAAAACAGCTGAATCAATTTCTGAAATATTGGTAAAAAATAATTTATCGCCTTGTGTGCAGATAATTCCAAATATCAAATCAGTTTATCGATGGAAAGAAAAATTAGAAAAAACAAATGAGATTTTATTGCTCATTAAAACGATTCCTGAAAATGTACAGCAGTGTAAAAGTATCATACTAAAAGAACATAATTATGAGACTCCTGAACTTATTGTTACGGATGGTGCTATTTTAGAGGATGATTACAGGGACTGGTTTATCGGTAATAACCGGAAAATATAGCCTTATACTGATAATATATATTATGTATAGTTAGATATATTGTTAAAATAGGACAATATCCCCTTTTTTTAATTTAATATTAGGATCTCCGCTTTCATACACAGTTGCAGATGCAGTTGAATCATATACTTCCTTAATTTGAATCTTAATATAAAGCCCAAAGCTTTTCCCGGCTTTAAATCCCCCTTCACGAATTTCATATTCATAAAACTCATGAGTTTTCGCTTGCAGTCTCATTAATTCTTCCTTCGTATATGGCAGCATATTATTCATATTAACATTATGATAATTTATATAATTGACACTTTCAGTATCTTTTTGGACACTATTTTCATATTCAAGATGGTCTGCAATGACTTCTTTGATGAAAACATCAAATTGATCTTTTTTCGAGTTATACATGTATTCCCTTTTGGTGTCCAATATCATTCTCGATTTCAGTTTATTTTTCAAATCTTTATTGAATTTAAATAATAATTCATTTTCATTCACCACTTCAACAATACCTCTATTTACAGCTAAAAATCTATAAATTCTATTTTCAATAAAATCTGCCATAGCTTCAACTAAATCACTCCTTTCAAGTATATCCCAACTAACTAGATATTGGAAATTTCTTGAGGTGTCTTGCTCGGTAAATTTGATTTCATTATATACTAAGAAATGAAACAGACAATATTCTGTTTTATCTGCAGTAGTATTAATTTTATATAAGAGCGGGAAATATCCTAAATCAGCTGATGAATTAATAATAAAATTATATGTACTCATTTTGTCTGCATAAATTTTTCCAACTACTTCCATCATTTTTTTCATTTTGTTTTCTGAATTTGGATCAATTGCTGCAAATTCTCTATAATAATTAAATGAATGTTGCGGGACTTCTTCACCTTTTTTATTAAATCTGTCAATTAAATCATATTTATTGATATACTCAATATCATCCCTAATATTATTTATTTCTATAAATGATGTGAGTTCATCATAAATATTACTTTTTTCTTTGTCTGTTAAATATTCAAATATGATGTCAGACCCACCAGTTTCTCCGTAAACCTTTTTTTTAACGTACTCTATATTCCTATCATTACTTTTAATATCGGCTAAAACTAATACATTTTTTTCTACAACACTGTTCATATTAGCATGATAATTCGTTTTATTGAAAATAAAGACTAAAATTAATACACCAATAACCCCATAAATTATTTTAGAAAAACCAGATGATTTAATTGCATTTTTAGAAGTAACTGGCTCAATTGTTTCATAACCTGTTTTAACCTGGAAAATTGAATGTTTATGCAGAATATTCTTGAGCTCCTGTTCACCCTTGGAAATAATATTATAATCAGGATGGCTTGAGATAGCATCACTCACAGCTCCAGATATGCAAATTCCCCCAGGAGCAGCCAATGGCTGGATTCTGGCGGCTACATTAACACCATCACCGAAAATATCATCATCCCTTTGCACCACATCCCCAATGTGAATGCCAATTCTTATTTCGAGCTTGAAATCCTTAGGGCGGCTGTCATTATATTCAGCTAATGCCTTTTGTAATTCTAATGAAGCATCTACGGCATTTTTGGCTGAGCCAAACTCACAGAATATCTGGTCACCGTTCTTCTTTATTATGGATCCGCCGAATTTTTCTACTAAAGGGGTAGAGATTTCTTCAAAATCTTTGAGGAGTTTTAAGGCTTCGGATTCATTTGCACCCATGAGTCGTGAGTAACTCACAATATCTGCAAACATAATGGCGGCTAATTTTCTATCTGAACTTGGATTAGTCATAGTATTAATTTAACAAATACTTGCTCATAAATTCTTTGGCAAATTCGCTGGAGTGTTCTCGGGCAAAATCATTGCCGCCATAAGTGGCCCCCCTATCAGCACAAAATGCTAAGCCGATTTTCTGAAGCATGGGTGTGGATAAGGGAAATCCAATATTCTTGGTACGTACCACCCCATCATCTGTTAATTTTAATCGACAATCAGTAAAACTGTAAGCATTTTCCAGCAGCAATAATTCCTGCTCTCTATCAAATGAATGATGGGAATCGGGATAAACAGTAATTTTTATATCAAACCCCAATTCCTGCATTTCGTCCACAATCTCTACACAAGGCTGGGCTGGTACCCAATTATCCAGTTCCCCAATTAAAATATGGATAGGTGCATCAGTAAACTCCATTATTTCAGGTTTTACCATACAGGGTGGATAAATTGGCAAATGGGCAGCAAATGTATAATCGGGTGAAATGATAGTTTGAATAGGTTTCCATGCGCTAAAGAGGGCGACCCCACCCCCTAAACTCCACCCGGTAATGCCAATATTGTTTGGATCAATTCGTGCATCCTGAGACAAGGTTTCCAAAGCCATGAATGCATCGTAAATCATCATTGCCATTGTAACCGATAATTGCTTGCCAACGGTAGATTCAACCGTACGGCTCTTGAAACTATGCAGCGATAATACTCCAATCCCCATGTCTAAATAACGTTTTAAATAACCATAATGATGATCTGCCCAGCCATGACTCCCTGCAGCTCCAATTATGAGAGGGAATACTCCCTCTTTTTCAGGCAGGGTTAAAATGCCAAATACCTCCTGATCAGGCAGTTCATTTAGATTATGAATAATTTCATAGAAATTAAAGGGGTTTTTACTGGAGAAAGTTATTATTTCCTGATTTTCCTTGAGAGTCAGGCTTGTAATTTCAAGAGCTTCAGTTATATCAACAATTTCATAGGAAGGATTTTTAAAAATGGTATAACCTCCACCCAATACGATAATAAAAAGGAAGAGAAAAGAAAGTTTTTTCATTTCACCACAAAATTTACCAATCGCTGGGGTACCACAATTTCTTTAATAATTTCTTTACCTGCAAGGTAGTGGTGCACATTTTCGTGCTTCCTGGCCTCCAAAAGCAGGGCATCCTTTTCCAGGGTTTTCACAACTTCAATATTCCCCCGCAGTTTTCCATTCACCTGAACAGCGATGGCAATGGTATCTTCTTCTGCAAGTGCAGCATCAAATTCAGGGAATGCTTCCAGAAACACTGACTCCCCTCCCCCATTTATTTCCCATAATTCTTCAGCAATATGGGGGGTCAATGGTGCTATCATTTTTATCAAATTTAGTTTAAATGAGGATTCAATCTCCTCATAATTCGAAAAATGATTGATAAACTCCATAAGTCGGCTGATGGCGGTGTTGAACTTCATATGTTCCAGATCACTGCTTACAGTTTGAATGGTATGGTGTAATACCTGCAGATCCTTTTTAGAGGACGAGTTATGCGAATCGGGTAATTGACAGAAGCGCCAGACCTTCTTTAGAAAACGGTCAATGCCGGTGATGCCCTGGTCGCTCCAATCAGCACCCTCATCAAATGGCCCCATAAACATGAGATATGCCCGGAATGTATCTGAACCGTAGTTTTCTATAAATTCATCAGGGGAGACCGTATTTCCCCGTGATTTGGACATTTTAGTACCGTCTCTGGTAATGGTTCCCTGATGATAGAGTTTTGTAAAAGGTTCGTCAAAATTGAGATAGCCCCCATCCCTTAAGGCTTTGGTAATAAAACGGGCATACAGCAGATGCATGGTGGCATGTTCAGCGCCTCCAATATAGCAGTCCACCGGCAGCCATTTAAGTCTATCTGGATCAAATGGACCTTCCGAATAATGTGCATTGGGATAACGCAGATAGTACCATGATGAGCAGACAAAGGTATCCATAGTATCAGCATCGCGTTTCGCATCGCCACCGCATTTTGGACATTTTACGTTTATATATGAATCAGATGCAGCCAAAGGAGAGAGCTCATCACCATAAGTAGAAGACAATTTAATATCTTCCGGTAAAAGCACGGGAAGTTCATTCATTTCAACAGGTACAATGCCGCAGGCTGGACAGTGGATTATAGGAATTGGTGTCCCCCAATAGCGTTGGCGGCTTATGAGCCAGTCATGAAGCTTATACTGAATTTTAGCTCCCCCGCACCCCAATTCGTCTAATTGTGCATTGATGAGCTTCTGCACACTTTCAGTTGGCTTTCCCGAATACTCACCAGAATTTACTGAAATACCATAATCACTATAACATTGGTCATTACCATGCAATTCGCCATCTGGTGATACCACTTCAATAATGGGCAAGCCAAATTCATTTGCAAACTCAAAATCTCGCTCATCACCAGAGGGAACTGCCATGATAGCGCCTGTACCGTAACTACTCACAACATAATCCGCTACCCATATTGGTATTTCTGCTTTGCTTAAGGGATTAATGGCATAGACCCCAGTAAAAACACCGGTCTTTTCACGATCTAGCGACATGCGTTCAATTTCAGTTTTTTCTTTAGTAATTGCTATATAGGAATCGACAGTTTCCTTATATTCAGATGGGATTATATTCTTCACAAGTGGATGTTCCGGTGCAAGCACTAAATATGTAGCGCCAAAAATGGTATCGGAGCGGGTAGAGAATACCTCAATGGTATCATCATATTCCTTTATCTTAAAAATAATATTCGCACCTACTGATTTGCCAATCCAGTTTTGCTGCATATGTTTAGTTTTTTCCGGCCAATCTAATTCATCTAAATTCTGAAGAAGCTCTTCAGCATAATCTGTAATTTTAAAAAACCATTGAGTAAGCTCTTTTTTGGTGACCTGCTCTTTACATCTATCACAGACCCCATCTTTAACCTGCTCGTTTGCCAATACAGTTCCACAGCTGGGACACCAGTTCACCGGTGCTGTTTTCCGATATGCAAGTCCCATATCATACAGTTTCAAAAACAGCCACTGTGTCCATTTGTAATATTCCGGAGCACAGGATCTAATTTCATTTTGCCAATCATACATTGCGCCAATGGAATCCAGTTGTTTTTTCATGGTGGCAATATTCTTTTCAGTGCTAAGCGCGGGATGCACCTTATGATGTATTGCATAATTTTCAGCAGGAAGTCCAAAGGCATCAAACCCCTGAGGCTGAAACACATTATATCCCTTCATTTTCATAAATCGTGCATAGGTATCAGCGGGTCCATAATTATACCAATGGCCAATATGCAGTTTGTCTCCAGATGGATAAGGCCACATAGTTAGGGCATAATATTTCTTCATTGATTTTGTTAAATCCGGGGAATGAATTTTTGATTCTTTCCATCTTTTTTGCCATTTTGTTTCAATTTTATTAAATAAATATTGATTTGTCATATTATCTATATTTAGTGCATTAGCGTGGTATATATGAAGTTATACTTTAAGTATATTAAGGAAAGGAAGAGATTAATTTATTTCCTTGCTGTTAAAAAATAAGTTTGCATTTGGCCTTTGCCGGGAATGATAATTTTATTTCTTTTAGAAAATAAATACTGATCTTTCAGCTGTAAATATGTACTACTTGAAACATGTATTTTGTCATTTGCACCAAAAGATTCCATGCGGCTGGCAACATTTACCGTATCTCCCCATAAATCATAAATAAATTTCTCTTTTCCAATCACTCCCGCAGACACCGGGCCTGAATTTATTCCAATTCTAATTTTTAATGATTGATTGGTTTTGGTATTAATCTGTTCAATGGTATCAAGCATATCTAACGCCATTTTTGCAACAGAGTCAGCGTGATTTGATAGTGGCATTGGCAAGCCGCCCGCCAGCATATAACAATCACCTATAGTTTTAATTTTTTCCAGTGAATACTTAATGATCAAGTCGTCAAATAATGAAAATAGTCTATTTAACTGCATTACTACATCAGTTGCTGAAATTGTTGATGATAATTCTGTAAAGCCTGCAAGATCCGCAAATAATACCGTTGAGTCTTCAAAATCATCGGCAATAAGAGATTCACCATTTTTTAATCTTTCGGCAATACTTTTGGGTAAAATATTAAGCAGAAGTTTATCAGATTTCTCCTGTTCTATTTTAATTTGCTCCTGATATTTTATTTCTTTATCATGGAAAAACTTTTTTTCAAGAGCATTTTTTATTCGGGCATTTAATAAAATCTTACTAATTGGCTTAAAAAGAAAATCATCCGCCCCGCTACTAATACATTCTGCCGTAGATTCAAGTTCATCCATTCCAGATAATATGATAACCGGTATATGATGTAAGGATTGATCTGCTTTGATTATTTGCAATAATTCTAATCCATTCATTTCAGGCATGATTAGATCGAGCAAAATAATATCTATATTGATTTTAGGATTTTTCAGAATATCTAAAGCATCATTTGCAGATTCTGCACAATGTGTTTTATGCATAGATTTTGAAATGATTTTATCTAATAATTCAAGATTGCTTTTATCATCATCAATTATTAGAATATCCCCGGTTTCTATTGGGGCTGCAATTCCATCATTTTTTTTATATAACTTTAAAGATGAATCATTTAAATATAAATCAGATTTATAATTCTTTAGAAATTCCTCTACAGTTACATTTGAATTTTTTTTTATTTCGTTTATATGCCCGAGCAGTGATTTTCCTGCCATATGAATTTTATCTAATGACTCATTAATATCTTTTCCATAGATAGTAGAATTATTGCCAGCATCTTCTTTGAGCAATTCTGCCATGCCCAAAATAGTTGAAATAGGTGTTCTAATCGAGAATTGTAATTCGGATATATTAATAATGTCACCAATATATTTATGATCTCCTCCTTTATTATTTGTGAAATATGTATTTATATTTTCAAATAATAGTGACCCGGATTCGTGAATATTTTTAACATCAGTTATTAATTGGTCATTTGTCCCTTCTTTTAAATAATCAATTATCAGCTCTGCATATCCCAATATAGCATTTATTGGATTGGTCAAATCATGCTTTATATTACTTAGAAGCATCTTATAATTTTCAGAAGCTTGTTTATGCATATTCGATGTAATTGAATTGCTTATCTCAGACATTTTATATTAATTGTTGTTAATTTATGTCCCTGTAACTTTGCCTATTTTTTCCAAGAGTCTGTCAAAGACCACTGGTTTTGTATCATACTCATCACAGCCTGCATTTAAAGCCTTTTGCCTATCCCCCTTCATTGCATGGGCAGTGAGTGCAATTATTGGGATAGATTTTGTTGCATGGTCTGCTTTTAATTTTTTTGCAGCATCCCATCCATCCAAAATGGGGAGACTGAGATCCATTATGATCAATTCTGGTTTTTCCTGGTTAGCTTTTTCAATTCCGCTAAGACCATCTACAGCCGATATAACCGAGAACCCTTTCCGCTCCAACCTTCGGGTTAGCATATCTAAATTTAACTCATTATCTTCAATTAGTAATATTTTCATTTTATGATCCCTTTAAGTACATTTTAAGATTGCTTTCTTTTATGGCAATATCAATTCGGTTAATGATTTCTTTCCGGGTATAATCCCCTTTTTGGATTACTCTATCAACATTAGCTGTTAAATAGGAGTAATCATCCGCAGTAAGGTCTTTAGAGGTGATCACGATAATAGGTATATCTATCAGGGAATGTTCCGCTTTTATAACTTTTAAAAATTTAAACCCATCCATTACAGGCATAAGCAAATCCAAAAGAATTAATTCTGGTTTTTCTTTTTTTATTCGATCAAAGGCTACTTTCCCATTTTCTGCTTCATCCACTCTCCAGCCATCTTTTACCAACATTTTACGTAAAATTATTCGCGTTGCTGAATCATCATCAATTACTAAAATATGTTTACTTTTGCTTATAATTTTATATTTCGATAAAATTACATTCAGGGTTTTCCATTTAATTGGCTTAGCTAGAAAATCAACAACCCCAAAATCTTTAGCCATTTTTTCATAGTCACCAATGGTGACAATAATTACTGGGATTTGTGATAGCAATGGTGTTTTTTTCAATTTTTTGTAAACTGTCCAACCATCCATATCAGGCATGACAATATCAAGAATAATTATATCGGGGATTATCTTATTTGCCTTATTAAGACCTGATTGCCCATTATTTGCAGTAAAAACTAAATAGCCCTCCTTTGTTAACCTTCTATCAATCAAGTCCAAGAAGTTGATATCATCATCAATAACTAAAATTTTACCCTTCTGTGGGAATGGTGCTATTTGTGGAGTTTCTACTATCTTATATTCTTCTGATTTACCTTTATCTCGATTATAATCCTGTAAAATATAACTGGTGAAGGTTGAGCCTATTCCTTCCTTACTTTTCACATGGATGTACCCACCAAGAAGCTCAGAATATGTTTTTGAAATTGTGAGCCCTAGCCCTGTTCCTTTTAGTTTGCTGTTATCAGTTACATTTCCCTGATTAAACGGCTCAAATATTTCTTTCATTTTATTTTTGGGAATTCCAACACCAAAATCCTGAACTTTAAAAACAATGTATTGAGCTTTTTTCACCGTTTCTCGTGTTATTGTTAAATTAATGTCACTTTCTTCTGAATTTTTACATGCATTTGTAAGAAGATTGAACAATATCTGCCTGATTTTTAATTCATCAGAACTAACTACAATGGATTTTTTTGGCAAATTAATTTGAATGTTATTGCGATTAATTTTCGCATATGGTTCCAGAGTAGTTTTTACAGAATTCACCAAATTTTTCATTTCAAATGATGAAATATTTATATCAATTTTTTTAACTTCAATTTTTGATAAATCTAATATGTCATTAATTAAGGCCAACAAGTCGATTCCGGATGTATGAATTTTTTCAAGATCACTAACAACACCTTCTTGTTTTAATTCAGTTGCGTCTTCAATTAATATTTCACAAAAACCGATAATGGCATTCAAGGGTGTCCGTAATTCGTGACTCATGTTTGCAAGAAATTCAGATTTTGCCTGTGCAGCACTTTCTGCCTTCTCTTTGGCGAAGAATAATTCTTTTGTTCGCTCTCTTATTTTCTGTTCTAAATTCGCCTGATATTCTAATTGTTCTGCTTCCAGGCGCTTTTTTTCAATTACCATGGCAACCAATTCAGAGACAAAATTCAATAGTTCACGGTCATCAGTTGTTAATATCTTGTTTTTATCATAGCTCTGAACAACAATTACACCTATGGTTTTTTCACCAATTGTTAATGGTGTCCCAAGCCATACTTCAGAGATAGTCCCTATAGGATTAACCTCACCTAATTTTCTAAGGTCCATTATATCCTTCTTGCTGTACAGCAATGGTACGCCAAGCTCTAAACAATGGACCGTCAAACTTTTCTTTTCTAATTTTACCTTATTGTTAATTAATTTTTTATCTTTTTGATCTACATAATAAGGAAAATACAGGTAATTTTTCTCTTTATCAAAAATAGCAATATAAAAATTCTCAGCATACATGAGTTTGCTGATGATATTATGGATAGCAGAATATAAATCATGTAAGCTCTGGGCGGAATGGGCTGCCTGAGCTATTTTATAAAGAGAGGATTGAAGAAGCTCTGAGTGTTTTAATCGGTTTCGGAGATCTTTTATGTCTTTGGGTATGTTTTTATTTTTCATAAAAATATTTCTCAAATAATCAGGTGATTAATTTCAAAAAGTATTAGAAGAGCTTCAATCATTATTTTAATTTCTAGAATAATAACCGAAGAACACCTAAAATCTTCAGCACTAATTTAAGACAATATTTAATTTAATTCTTGATTCATTTTATAACTTTCTGGTAAGAAAATATTTTGTAATTATAAATAATAATACTTAAATATACTGAATTATTTGTCATCCATTTATTATTTGGTTTATATTTAACCACATTTTATAATGAACAATCATTCCACAATATAGAAAGTGAGGTAATTATGTCTTTTTCCATTGGTACATTCATCGGAGTTATATCAGGTATTGGATTATTTATTTATGCAATTATCGCTGGTGGCGCTAGCAATCCCATGGTGTTTATACACCTAAATAGCTTCATTATGGTTGTAGGGGGAACTTTAGCCGCAACTTTTATTGCCTTTAAGGAAAACTATATTCTGCAAGCCTTTTCAGGAATCGGGAGTATTTTCAAGCATTTAGATATTAATTCAAAAACTTTATATGACGATGTAGGTAAAATTATTGGATGGGGTGAAATAATGAAGAAAGGAGGATTACAAGATCTGCAAAATAAATTTGATACTAATGAATATAAAAATCCAATAATTAAATATAGTATGGAAATGCTATTTAACGGCGCAAAATCTGAAGATATTTATAAATTGACTGAAGATCTAATTGACTCTAGTCATGATAGAGATAGTATTCAGGTTGAGATTTTAGATACAATGGCAACATTTGCTCCCGCATTTGGGATGATTGGTACATTAGTTGGATTGGTGATTATGCTTGGGAATATGGGTGGAGATCCTTCTTCAATTGGAGAGGGTATGGCTGTAGCGTTAATAACTACCCTCTATGGGGTATTACTTGCGAATCTCATTTTAAAACCTGCAGCTAGAAAACTTGAACAAAAATACTCAATAATCCGATACCGTGATAAAATATTATTGGAAGGCATATCAATGTTGCCGAATAAACCTCATCCTTATACTATTCAAGATCATCTTAATCGATACCTAGACCCTTCCAATCATTTTGATATCGCTGAGAGGTAATATTCTATGCCAAAATTAAAACTGAAAAAGGAAAATAAAGATGTCGTTGATGGGTGGATGGGGACCTATGGCGATATGGTAACCCTGCTTATGGCATTTTTTGTCATGTTATATTCAGCATCAGATCCGGATCCAGGCAAATATGAAGAAATAGCTGAATCAATGAAGGAAGCATTTTCAAAACAAGATGTCGAAAATGAATTTAAAAAACTGCATGAAAGCTTGGAAGACATAATTAAAAAGAAAAATTTGGAGAATACCGTTGAGATTGAATTAGGACCAAATGGAATATTAATCCAAATCCCTGGTAGTTCCCTGTTTGCTTCTGGCTCTGCTGATTTAATGACTGATATGGTACCAGTAATTGTAGAAATTTCTACAGCAATAACTCAATTATTAGATGAATCAAGTTATCATGATTATATGATTGAAGTGGAGGGACATACAGATGATGAACCTATTGGTGAAGATAGTGAAATATTCAGCTCAAATTGGGATCTATCTGCAATTCGTGCTACAGGCATCGTTGAGTTGCTCTATAATAGTGGAATTGAAATGAATAAATTGAAACCAATTGCCAGGGCCGAATCCATTCCTCTACTCCCCAATCGGGATGAAAACGGGATCCCTATTCCTGAAAATCGTGCCAAAAATCGCAGAGTTGTAATAAAGGTTAATAAGTTTAAATAAGATGAACAAACTAGTCGAGGCGAGAGGATTTGAACCTCCGACCCCTGCGTCCCGAACGCAGTGCGCTACCGGACTGCGCCACGCCTCGATATTATGGTAAAATTAACAGAAAATTAAATATTTATCCTATAATAAAAAAGGGGTGGAAAATCCACCCCTTTTTGTATCTATTTCAAAAGATATCTATCCTTCTTCAACTACTTCAAAATCGGCATCTTCTACTTCACCTTCTTTTTTTGTAGTTTTTGAATCTTTTGCAGATGAGTTACCAGTTGATTCAGGCTCCTCTTGAGCAGTTTTTGATTGTGCAGCCTGGTACATCTTTTGAGCCACTGGCTCCCACGTTTTATTCAGATTTTCAATGGCGATTTTAATTGCATCAATATCCGAGCCCCCATTTGCCTGCTTTAACTGTTCAACAGCATCTTCAATAGATTTTTTATCTTCATCAGGGATTTTATCCCCTGCTTCTTTCATTTGATTTTCTGTCTGATAAATCAATTGATCTGCCGTATTATGTATATCTACAGATTCTTTTTTGGCTTCATCATCCTTAGCATGTTTTTCAGCATCAACTTTCATTTTTTCAATCTCGTCTTCTGTTAATCCACTGGAAGCTTCAATCCTTATAGATTGCTCTTTACCTGTTGCCTTATCCGAAGCGGACACATTGAGAATACCATTTGCATCAATATCAAAAGTAACTTCAATTTGCGGGGTTCCTCTGGCTGCAGGTGGAATGCCATCTAAATGAAATCGCCCAAGTGATTTATTATCTACAGCCATTGATCTTTCACCTTGCAAAACGTGAATTTCAACAGATGGCTGGCTATCAGCTGCAGTAGAAAATATTTGGCTTTTCTTTGCAGGAATAGTAGAGTTTGCCTCAATTAGTGGAGTTGATACACCACCTAAAGTTTCTATTCCCATTGATAGTGGTGTAACATCTAATAGCAGTATATCCTCTACGTCACCCGCCATAACTCCGCCTTGAATTGCTGCACCAATTGCAACTACTTCATCAGGATTTACCCCCTTGTTTGGTTCTTTGGAAAAAATATCTTTTACAATTTTCTGAACCATAGGAATTCGGGTTGTTCCACCAACCAGTATTACTTCATCAATATCAGATGCTTTTAATCCTGCATCTTTTATAACTTTTTCACAGGGTTTAATGGTGCGATTAATCAACTTTTCAATAAGCGTCTCATATTTAGCCCGTGTTAAGCTGATATTCAAATGCCGTGGACCTGATGAGTCTGCCGTAATGAATGGTAAATTAATATCCGTTTGTTTTGATGTACTTAGTTCACATTTAGCTTTCTCGGCTGTTTCCCTTAAGCGTTGCAATGCCATTGGATCTTTGCTCAGGTCAATACCGTCAGATTTATTAAATTCTCTGATGAGATAATCAACCAATGCTTGATCAAGATCATCTCCGCCAAGATGGGTATCTCCATTAGTAGATTTCACCTCAAATACTCCATCCCCAAGTTCCAAAATGGAAATATCAAATGTACCTCCGCCAAAATCAAAAACAGCGATTTTTTCGTCTTTCTGTTTGTCTAAGCCATAAGCGAGAGCTGCTGCTGTGGGTTCATTGATAATTCTGCGTACGTTTAATCCAGCTATAGCACCAGCATCCTTGGTTGCCTGTCTTTGTGAATCATTAAAATATGCTGGAACCGTTATAACGGCTTCTGTAACTTTTTCTCCTAAATATTCTTCAGCAGTTTGTTTCAATTTTTGAAGAACCATAGCAGCAATTTGCGGCGGGGCGTACTCTTTACCCTGGGCTGTGATTTTTACTTCACCATTCTTACCCTTGATTGTCTTATAGGGCATTTCTGAAATTTCAGTACCAACTTCATCGTACATTCGACCTATAAATCGCTTTGATGATGAAATTGTGTTTTCTGGATTTGTGACTGCTTGACGTTTTGCTGGCTGCCCAATGAGTGTTTCACCGGCTTTAGTAAAAGCTACTACGGATGGCGTAGTACGACCACCTTCACTATTTGTAATAACAGTGGGGCTTCCCCCTTCCATTACAGCCACACATGAATTGGTAGTACCTAAATCAATACCAATAATTTTTGCCATTTCTAACTCCTTTGTATAAATTTAATTGTCAAAATATTACTGACGAGATTACATCAAGAATAATGCCAATAAATAAAATGCGTCTATATGGCAGAGTTATTAGTTTTCGGCAGATTCGGTTTCTTTTGATAGTCTTTTACGCTTAGATGTTTTTTTAAGTTTTATCGGTTCTTGGGAGAATTCTAATTGTTTATTTTTAGATTTTACTGTAATTATACCATTTTCCGTAAATTCTCCAGTAAGAAATTTTGTAGAAATTTCATTTTCTATTTCATTTTGAATCATTCTCCTTAAAGGGCGAGCGCCCCATTCTCTATGACCGCCATCTCGAATAAGAATTTCTTTTGCAGATTTAGTTACCCGTAAAGTATTATTTTTCTTTTCGAGGTTTTCTCTAAGATCCTTCAATTGAATATCAATAATAGACTGCAGATCTTCTTTCAGGAGAGAATTAAATATTATTACCTCATCAATACGATTTAAGAATTCTGGAATATAATATTTGTTTACTTCCGCCATAATGTCTGCATAATGATCATTTCTATTTTCTTCTTTTGTTGTTTTAAATCCTAAAGAGGTTGAGCTTACAGTCTTTGTGCCGATATTTGAAGTCATAATTATAATAGTATTTCTGAAATCAATCGTGCGTCCCAGACTATCAGTAATACGACCCTCATCTAAAATCTGTAAGAGTATATTATAAACATCTCTATGCGCTTTTTCAATTTCATCAAAAAGTACAACTGAATATGGTTTTCTACGAACTCGTTCCGTAAGCTGTCCCCCCTCTTCATATCCAACATACCCAGGAGGAGCACCAATTAGCCTGGAAACATTATATCGCTCTACATATTCACTCATATCTATTTTAATAAGAGATTCCGTATTAGAAAACAAATATTCAGCCAGTACCTTAGCTAACTCGGTTTTTCCAACACCAGTAGGTCCAAGAAACATAAATGAACCGATAGGTCTATTTGGATTTTTTAATCCTGCTCTTGCCCTTTGTGTAGCAAGAGTCAATTTTTCGATTGCATCATTTTGACCTATAATACTTTTCTTAAGTTCGTCATTCATATGAAGAAGTTTTTCTGTTTCAGATTCGGCTACTTTTGCTAAAGGAATACCAGTCACCATTGATACAATATCTGCAACATCTTCTTCAGTAACCTTTGGGCGAGATGATTTTTCCAAATTATCCCATTTTTCCTGGGCAACTTTGAGCTTGGCAATCATTCTTCTTTCTTTATCCCGCATTTCTGCAGCTTGTTCAAATTTCTGTTTTGCAATTACAGACTCTTTCTTTTTCCTGAGTGCAGAGATATTTTTTTCCAACTTCACAATTTCGTCCGGTACATGAATATTATGGATATGGACATGTGAGCCTACCTCATCCATTACATCAATTGCTTTATCTGGAAGGTATTTGTCTGAAATATATCGATCACTTAATTCTACGCATGCCCGAATGGTATTATCAGATAGTTGAACTTGGTGATGTTCCTCATATTTTTCTTTAATTCCATTTAGAATTTCAATTGTTTCTTCCAAGGATGGTGGATTTACCATAACTTTCTGAAATCGACGTTCCAAAGCTCCATCTTTCTCAATATATTTTCTAAACTCATTTAAAGTGGTTGCACCAATTATTTGAATATCTCCTCGAGCTAATGCTGGCTTAAACATATTTGCGGCATCCAGAGAACCAGATGCTCCACCAGCCCCAACCAGGGTATGCAGTTCATCAATAAATACTATTATCTCGGAACATGCTTCCAATTCTAATATCATTGTGCGCATTCGCTCTTCAAATTGCCCTCTATATTTTGTGCCAGCTATTAATCCCGCAAGATCTAATACAAGAACACGCTGACCCCACAAAATATGTGGCACAGTTTTTTCATAAATACGAAGAGCTAAACCTTCAACAATTGCTGTTTTTCCCACTCCCGGTTCTCCAATTAAAACAGGATTATTTTTCTTTCGCCTAGATAAAATCTGGGCTAGCCGCTCAACTTCTACTTTTCTACCGATAACAGGGTCTAACTTGCCATCTGAAGCCATTTTTGAAATATCCCTACTGAATAGATCCAAGGTAGGCGTGGGTGATTTCTTAGGGGTCCTTTTTTCCTTTTTAACGGATGAGGATGATGTTAAAGTGCTTAATAGTTCATAATCTACAGTATATGCATTTAATACCTCTGTGGCTAAACCCTCATCCTCTCTTGCTAATGCCAGGAGAAGATGCATTTGGTTTGCAACCTCCTCTTTATAATTTTGTGCTTCACTGAAAGTTGTGCGTAAAATTCGTTCCGCTCTTCTGGTTAATGGAAGATGACCTAAAGTCATTGTTCCCCCACTGGGCTTGGCCATATCCTCAACCATAACTTTCATTTCCTGAATATCACACCCAATAGAAATTAGAATATTAGCTGCTTTTCCATTACTGTCTTTTATGATTCCCAGAAGTAGATGCTCAGATCCCACATAGCTATGACCTAATCGTACGGCTTCTTCTTTTGCAAATTTTAATACTCTTTGAACTCCCTTTGAAAAATTTTCCTTCATAATCTTAGTTATATTTCCTTTTTTATTTTTCCATCCTTCAAATACAATACTCTATCAGCAATATCTAAAATTGACTGATCATGGGTCGCAATAATAAATGACTGTTGATATTTTGCCTTTAATTCAGTCATTAATTTTAACATTTTTAGACTATTCTCTCTATCTAAATTTCCTGTGGGCTCATCTGCCAGTATTAAACATGGATTATTAACCATTGCTCTCAATACGGCAACACGCTGTCTTTCTCCTCCTGATATTTCATTTGGATAATGATTCATCCTAGCTTTCAAGCCAATATTTTCAAGCATATCTATAGTGTCTTCTTGAGGAACATTTGAGTAATTGTGAGCAATCATTTGCGGAATTAATAGATTTTCAAGGATCGTAAATTCAGGCAGGAGATGATGGAATTGAAATATAAACCCCAATTTATGCCTGCGAATATTGCTTAAATCTACAGCATTTGTAATAGGTAATTCATCTATTATCAGGTTTCCTGAATAATCTGAGTCCAAAGTACCTAAAATATTGAGAAGTGTTGACTTGCCTGATCCCGATGGTCCCATTAAGACGATAATTTCTCCTTTTTCCACAATAAGATTCAGTTTGTTTAGAACTGGAATTGATTCTTCCGTTTTATAATATATTTTAGAAATATTATGTGCTTCAAGTATGGGCATTATCTTTTAAATCCTATGGCTTTAATTGGATCAATTCCTGCTGCTTTTATTGAAGGATATAGACCTGCTAAAATCAACAGTATTAAAGAAACAGAAAATATTAAAATAATATAAATATTATTTAATATTAATGGGAAATCAAAAAATAATCCTCCAGGAAAAAGCAACTGCATTAAATTAAACTGGTTATCAAGTTGAATAAATGCCAATGACAATAGAATTCCAATTATGCTGCTAATTATTGAAGTTGATATTGCTTGAAAAATAAATATATATTTAATATCAACGGCTTTCATCCCAAAAGCGCGTAAAATGCCTATTTGCGGAATTTTCTGCATTACGGACAGGCTCATCATACTCATGAGCGTAAAACCGGCAATAACAACTATTAGGAATCCAATGATTGAATAGGTGTATTTTTCTAATTTCATGGCAGAAATGAACGAACCGTGATTTTCCTCCCAATACTTATATCTAATATCAGGGAACATTTCCTTTACATTGTTTAATAATTGGACGTCCAAAGGTTTATCTAAATAGAGAATATTTTGTTTTCCCGGAAGAAAATCACTTATTAAATTATATCTACAGAAAATATGTTTTTGATTGTAATCCAGAATTTCTACGTCAAAAATCCCTCCCACAACCATTTGTTTTCTATTGGGCAAACCTGTAAAGATATTAATTCGTTCAGGGTGAGCAATTAATACAGCATCTCCCAGGGATAAATCTAACCGTGTTGCAAGAGCCCTACCAATATACAGATTAGAATTTTCAAATGAACTATCAAGTTTAATTAAATCAGGTGAAAACACAT
>SCKP01000003.1:22225-64770 GCA_004124405.1 Fidelibacterota bacterium
AAACACATTTTGCCTAAATGCCCCAAAATCCTCAATGTCATGAATAGTTACGAGCCTGAATTCACCACCATTCATTAATATTATCTGATCTTCAATTCCTCTTTGTGACTGGATACCATTTATAAGAAGATAATCTTCTAATTCTTCAGTATTTATTGAGTTTATATTCATCAATTTACCTGGAAATGAGATATTTTCTAATTTTGTAAATATGGCATATTCCATACCTTCCATAACCGCCAGAGTTAAAGCGACAGTTAAACAGCCAATTATCACACCACCAAACGGAAACAGTAAATTCCAATTGAATTTTCCAGTATTCTGTTTACTCACAATAAATTTAAGTATGAATTTAAGTCTATTCATAACGAAGTGCTTCTGAAGGGGTTATTTTACACGCATGTTTTGCTGGGATATAGGAAAAGAATATAGTTATTAAAAATGTAATTATGGGATAAAGGAAAAAGTAAATTGAAGAGATTTTAACAGGTAAATAATTCATGAAATAAATATCATTAGGCAACTGAATAATATGATAAACTGATTCCAAATATAAAACAGATAAACTCAGTAATATTCCAAGGATACTACCTGATAAACCAATAATTGCACCTTCTTTTATTATTATTTCTTTCAATTGTGATTTTGTGAGCCCCATTGATTGAAGAATACCGAATTCTCTGGTCTTTTCGAGAATAATCATCCATAAGGATGCTCCAATATTGAATACTCCCACAGCAGTAATAAAAAACATTATTAATTTAATTGGAATGTCATAAACATTTAACCAATCCAATAAACTTGCATGCCTTTCTTTCCACGTTGTTGTAATGTACGGCAGCATTCCTAATGATTCAGATATTATTAAATCTGCATTTTCCACTTCACTGGGATTTTCTACATTAAGGATTAATCCTGTCATTTGTGATTCCAAACCAAAGTAACTCTGTGCTTTTTCAAGTGGTATAAAGGCCAATAATAGATCATACTCTGGAAAATCAGTTTGAAATGTATTTACAACCGTGAAATTTTCAGCCTCAAGTAATTGATGGGATGCCATTTTTTCTGGATTTAAAATAATGACATTGTCCTCTTCATTAATATCCATTAAAACAGCTAATCTATTTCCCACAATAATGCTATTTTTCTTTTTAAATACAGGTTTAGTGTTGGTAAATTGATTTAATTGGAAAATTTCATTTAAGGCTCTCTCTGGCACACCGTATAAAATTATACCTTCAGAATGTGAACCTTTCCTGATAATTGCATGCTTTTCAATATATGGAGTTGTATATTTTAAATGGTCATAGGCTGCATGGAAAATAGAATCAAGTTCATGAATATTCTCTTCCTTAATTTCGTTGGTCAAATAGCTATGAATTCTAATATGTCCATCAATTCCAGATAATTTATTATTAATTACATCATTAAATCCATCTGAAATACATGATATAATTATAAGGGAGGAAATTCCAAGCATAAGACCAAATATACTGAGAATAGTAGAAAAAGAGATAAATCCGAAGTTATGTTTTGAAAGAAGGTGCCGGAAAGCAATCCGGGTGGTAAGGTTCATTTGTCATCGTGGCGCATTGCTGGAAATAATATAACATCCTTTATTGATTCTTGTTGCGTCAGTAGCATTACAAGCCGGTCAACTCCAATACCAACCCCACCAGTTGGAGGCATACCAATTTCCATTGCCTGAAGAAAATTTTCATCAACTATTTGAGCTTCTTCATCTCCAGAATCTCGAAGTTTTGCTTGAGATTCTAAGCGGCTTCTTTGTTCAATTGGATCATTTAATTCACTAAACGCATTTGCAAATTCCATTCCTGCAATAAATAACTCAAATCTTTCCACAATGCCCGCTTTACCATTACGGTCTTCCTTTGCAAGCGGTGAAATAGCTTTTGGATAATCGGTTACAAATATAGGCTCTATTAAGTGCGGTTCCACCAATTCGCCAAATATTTTATCTAAAACCTGACCATAATTCATTCCATCACTGATGTCTAAAGATTTAGACTTTGCAAAATCAGTTATTTCATTTTCATCCATTTCAGATAAATCCTTTTTGGTATATTCCTGTAAAAGACCAAACATTGTGTTTTTAAGAAATGGTTTTTTTAAATTTATGGTATGTCCACCAAATGCAGTGGTGGTATCACCTGTTTCCTCTGCAACTTGTTTAAATAGATTCTCAGTAAATTCCATCATTTCATAAATGTCAGAATATGCCTGATAAAACTCCAAGGATGTATATTCAGGGTTATGGATTCTATCCATGCCTTCATTTCTGAAATTTTTCGCAAGTTCATATACTTTTTCAAATCCACCTATAATTAATCTCTTTAAATACAATTCATCTGCTATTCTCAAATATAGATCTTGTTCAAGTGTATTGTGAAAGGTGGTAAATGGCCTAGCAGACGCTCCACCATAAATTGGCTGGAGAACAGGCGTTTCTACCTCAATAAAATTATTATCATCCAAATATTTTCTAATTGATGAAATAATTTTTGCTCTTTTCTTGAAAACAGATTTTATGTGGGGATTCGCAATTAGGTCTAATTCTCTATGACGATAACGTAATTCTTTATCCTCGAATGCATTAAATAATTCCCCTTCTTTTTCTTTCATATTTGGCAGAGGGCGAATGTTTTTTGATAGAATGTTTATATTATCTGCTTTTATGGATAATTCACCCATTTTGGTAATAAAAAGCTTCCCCGTACATCCAATTATATCACCCAAATCAAGATTGCGGACAATATTATCATAAATATTTTCTGGTAATAAATCATTTTTCAAATAGATTTGTATCTTACCACTTTCATCTTGAATATGGGTGAAACTGGCTTTACCCATCTTTCTAAAAGACACCATTCTTCCAGCGGTCATCACTTTCTCACCAACGCCATTTACACCTTTTTGAGTTAAAGATTCAATTGAATCTTTTTTGTCAAAATTATAGGCGTAAGGATTAATACCTGCATTTTTAATTTTTTCCAGTTTTTCTAAACGAAATTTAATTATCTCTTGTAAATTTTTGTGTTCAGCTTCCAATTATTGTTCCAATTTATCTAATAAGTATGCTCTGATAAAATTATCAATATCTCCATCCATAACAGCTTGAATATTTGACGTTTCATATTTGGTTCGATGGTCTTTTACTAAATTATAGGGATTAAAAACGTAAGAGCGAATTTGGCTCCCCCATCCAATTTCTTTTTTTTGTTCAGACAGGTGCTCTTGTGAAGCGGCTCTTTCTTCCATTTTCTGCTGGTATAATCTGGCCTTCATCATTTTTAGGGCTGTATTTTTATTTTTCAACTGACTTCTTTCGTTTTGACATTGAACAACAATTCCACTTTCAATATGAGTAATCCGCACTGCAGAGTCCGTTTTATTTACATGCTGCCCACCGGCTCCACTTGCTCTATAAGTATCGATTCTAATATCTTTGTCTTCTATAGTTATTTCAACATCGTCATCAATTATTGGGAAAATAAATACTGATGCAAATGATGTATGACGTTTAGAGTTGCTGTCAAAGGGAGAAATACGTACCAGACGATGGACACCTCTCTCAGCTTTCAAATTACCATAAACATAATCTCCTGTTACTTCAATGCTCACATCTTTAATTCCAGCCTCATCACCATCTTGATAATCTAAAATTTTAACTTTGTAACCTGTTCTTTCACACCACCTTGAATACAAACGAAATAACATTTTTGCCCAATCCTGCGATTCTGTACCCCCAGCACCAGGATGAATAGATAAAATTGCGTTACGATGATCATCTCTTCCGTTTAGAAGTTTACGAATCTGAACCTTTTCAACGAATTTTCCAAATGAGTCCAATGCTTGGTCGGCATCTTCTGTGACATCCTCTCCTTCTTGAAGTAATTCTAAATAAGACTCCACTTCTCCATACTCTACATCCAGCTCCTTCCACATTTTCAATTCATTTTCAAATAAACTGATTTGCTTTAAAATTTTCTGCGCAGAATGATTGTCATCCCAAAATTTTTGCTGTGTCGTTTTTTCCTGAAGTTTTGCTATAGAATCCTGGATTGTTTTTTTGTCAAAGATACCTCCGCATTTCTCGATATTTGGATTTTGATAGGTTAAATATTTCGTTAAATTCTCGTAGATCAAACTTCATTAACAGATATTGTCTCATTTACATTCTTTCTTTGAATTATTCTTGAAATTACAGAAAGCATTTGATAATTTTCTTTCACATCATGAACCCTTATTATATCTGCACCATTTTTAACAGCCAAAGCAGTTGCGCCCAATGTTGCAGACAATCTATCCTCTGCTCCATCATCATCAATGCTTAAAAAGGATTTTCGTGAGATTCCAATTAAAACCGGAAAACCAAATTGTTTTAGATCACCCAGATTATTAATAATTGTATCGTTATCGATAATTCGTTTTCCAAATCCAATGCCCGGGTCAATTATAATTTGACTATCCTTCAACCCAATATTTTTAGCCAGTTCAATTCTTAATTCAAAGTAGTGTTTCAACTCATCCATTACATCTTCATAAAATGGTTCATTTTGCATTGTTACGGGGTTTCCCTGCATATGCATAAGAACGATAGGACAATTAAATAATGCTGCGATTTCAAGCATTTTACCACTTTCCCCGCCTGCCGTAATATCATTAATCATATTAAACCCATTTTCCAGAGCATATTTGCCAACTTGAGGTTTATAGGTATCTATGGAAAGTGTCTGCTTGAAATTAGATACATTTTTGAGAAAATCATTTAATCTATTGAGTTCATCAATTTCAGAAATGGGATTTGCTCCAGGTCTTGAAGATTCAAAACCTACATCAACAATATCAGCATGTTTATATTTTTTAAAATCAATTAAACTATCATCAACCAATCGACTTTCAGCAAAGAATGAGTCTGGCGTGGCATTTAAAATACCCATAATTTTAGTGTTAATTGGGTGAGGCTCGGACATATCTATGTGGCAGGCTTGGTGATAATTGGTTGAGAACTATCACTATTTTCAGGTACATTTTCTGTCGCTTTTTTCCGACGACGAACCCTTTTCTTTTGTTCTTTAGGCTCTATTCTAACTATAGGTTCGCCATTAATAACCTGCTTCATTTCGTCACCACTAATGGATTCATATTCAAGCAATGCGTTTGCAATATTTTTTAAATCATCCAAATTAGCTTTAAGTATATTTTCAGCATTATCCTCAGCTTTTTTTACAAATAGGGATATTTCTTCATCGATTATTTGAGAAATTTCATCACTGTAATCTCTTGAATGTGATATTTCTCTTCCTAAAAATATTTCTTCAGATTTTTTACCAAATGTTAATGGACCAATTCTATCACTCATCCCCCATTCACAAACCATTTTACGACTTAAATCAGTTGCTGTGGCGATATCATTTCCTGCTCCTGTAGATGTATCTTTAAATATTATTTTTTCAGCACTTCTGCCTCCCATTAAAATGTCCAATCGTCCTAATAGATAATTTTTTTGGTAATTGTGTTTTTCTTCCTCAGGTATCTGTGATGTAATACCCAGCGCCATACCCCTGGGGATAATTGTAATTTTATGGACAGGGTCTGCTCCTTCAGTATAATAGGCAACAAGAGCATGCCCGGCTTCATGATAGGCAGTGACTTTCTTTTCTTTAGGAGTAACGATCATACTCTTTCTTTCAACTCCCATCATCACTTTGTCTTTAGCATCTTCAATATCACTCATGAAGACTTTTTGCTTATTTTTTCGAGCAGCTAATAAAGCAGCCTCATTAAGCAGATTTTCCAAATCTGCACCTACAAGACCAGGTGTCCCCCTTGCTAATACCTTTAGATCAACTGTTTTATCCATGGGGATATTTTTTGAGTGTATTTTAAGAATTGCCTCTCTTCCATCAACGCCAGGGACATCCACAACAATTTGCCTGTCAAATCTTCCAGGTCGAAGTAATGCTTTATCCAAAACATCTGGTCTATTGGTTGCAGCCAGAAGAATTACGCTATCATCAGTGTTGAAACCATCCATCTCAACTAATATTTGATTGAGTGTCTGTTCTCGTTCGTCATGTCCACCTCCTAATCCAGCACCTCTATGCCGCCCTACAGCATCAATTTCATCAATAAATATAATACTGGGGGCATTACGTTTTGCCTGATCAAACAGATCTCTTACCCTAGAGGCTCCAACTCCAACAAACATTTCTACAAATTCGGCACCACTGATAGAAAAAAATGGTACGTTTGCTTCCCCGGAAACCGCTTTTGCAAGAAGGGTCTTTCCCGTTCCTGGAGGACCTAACAATAATGCACCCTTAGGAATTTTTGCCCCCAACTTCTTATATTTTCGCGGGTGTTTTAAAAATTCTACAATTTCTTGCAGCTCAACTTTGGCTTCATCGCAACCTGCTACTTCTTTAAAGGAAGTTTTGGGTGAATCTGGAGAAATTATTTTGGCTTTGCTTTTAGAAAAATTAAATATTCCACCCTGTCCCCCGCCACCCTGCATTTTTCTCATGAGGAAAAACCAAAAGAATAATATCAATAACCAAGGTGAAAATTGAATAATATAATCAAACAAGCCCAGAGTCCGTTCTTCAAATCTGTAAATTATTCCCTTTTCATTCCATATTTTAGTCATCTCAAAAGTAACTTCAGGGAGAACCGTAGTAAAACTACTCACTTGTTTTGGTTTATTGATATTACCTGTTTCGATTGTAACCGGTTCCTTCAATGTTCCTTTAAATGTTCTGCCAATTATTCGTCCAGATTCAACCATATCTTGATCAATATAGTCCTGGAACTGGGTATAATCAATTGTTTGCGGTTTAAAGTCTGTAGAGAAAAATTGCAATGCGGTGACAGCCATAATAATTATTAATACCCAAATTAATAAATTACCCCCAAGCGTTTTCCAAATATTTTGAGGACTGATTTTCCCCTTTTTGTTTTTCTTATTTTTTTTCACTTTTTATTTAGCTTCCTCATTTACTGCATAAATTCCTGGTAATCCTCGATATATTTGTTTTAAATCTAAACCATATCCAACTACAAATCGATCTTCTATGCTGAATCCTGTCCAATCAATTTCCATTTCCGTTGAAGCAACATCCGGTTTATATAAAAATGTCGCAAATCGTAAGGATTTGGGAGATGCTTCTTCCATTCGATGTTTCAAAAATTTTAAAGATAATCCGGTATCTACAATATCTTCCACAATAATTACATGCCTGTCTGTGATATCTGCACTAATATCTTTTAAAAGTCGTACTGTTCCCGAGGTTTTTGTACCATCTCCGTATGAGTCAATTTTTATAAAATCTACTTCAAATTGGATGTCAAGATGTCTTACTAAATCAGCCATAAATAGAAATGCACCGTTTAGTACTCCTATAATAATAGGCACTTCCCCTTGATACTTTTTAGATATTTCCCTACCAATTTCACCAACTCTTTGTTGAACTGAATCAGGTGAAATAATTTCTTCCAATTTATTTCCAGCATATGGAAATCCTTCGGGTATTATTATGCTGGTATCCATTTTATAACCTTTCTATTACTATAGGGAAAACCTCTTGATAATTTAGCATGAGCCAAACCGGGAACCCATACTATATTGTCCATTTTATCAACAACAACAGGCTGTATTAATTTACCTAATTTTGATATTTTATTATTTATAAATAAATTACTTAATAATATATGTTGTGCAGATGTAGAAGTTAGAATCTTGTCACCCTTTCTCCATCGTCTTAGATATAAGCCGTCTTTTAAAATGTTTTCTGTGAGGGAAAATTCATATCTATCTTTAGAAAAAATAGGTTTATTGCAATTTTTTATTGTAAATAGTGTGTTAAACCATTTTTTATTGGGGGTTAGCGCTGTCTTTATTGGTTCTTCTAATAATTGTAAATAATCTGAAATAATAAGTATTTCTCTCCTATTTAAAATACAAGTTAGGAGGCCAATATTGTAAATTGATCCGGTTTTAGAGTTTTGTAAATATTTACTAAATTCTATCCAATAATTCCGTGATTTTCCCGGGATCTCAATTTTGAAATAGTTAGATGAACACCAATAGATAAATATTTTCAGTTTTTCAATTTCAAATTTTTGGATTTTTTCTAAACTAACTAAAATGAATTGTTTGGATTTTTTTATATTGAATTTATTTTTATTAAATTCAGAGATATAGAAATTCATTTTTTGTTGGTAAGCATGAGATTCATTTAATAGCTTGCTTTCCAGCTTAGGGTTTGCCTTGATTGCTTCTGGCAAAAGAGATTTCCTCACGTAATTTCTTCTAAAAGATAAATCATTATTTGAAGGGTCTTCAACCCATGAAAGGTTTCTCCTAATTGCAATTTTTCTTATCTCATCTTTTCGCACAGACAATAATGGGCGCCTTATTTTATCTAATCTTTCACGAATTCCTATTTTAGATATCCAATCTGCATTATCCAGCATTTTCATAAATAATGTCTCAATTTGATCATCCAGATGGTGAGCAGTACAAATTATATGGCATTTAATTTTTCCTGAAATGGCATTTAGCTCAGAATATCTTTTTTCCCTCGAAGAAGATTCAAAATTATCACCATGATTAATAAATAAATCTCTATTGTAATAATCAACTTTATATTTAATAGAAAATGACCTGCAGAACTTTTCCCATAATTTAGCATTTAAATCAGCATTATGATTAAAATGCATTAGGGTTAATTTGAAGCCATATTTTCCCCTTAATTCAATTAAGAGCGAAGCTAAAACTGTGCTATCAATTCCTCCAGAAAAGGAATGTAAAATAGAGAGCTCTTGTAAAGGGATGTCAAATTCCTTACAGTAAACAGACAGTTTATCTTCTAATAATTGAAACATTTATTGTAAATAATTTATGTTTTCAGTTTTCCTTTAAACCTCATCAAAAAAGAATGGTGCCAAGCATTGAATTTTGCTTTCATAAGAATGAGGATACAAAAACCATTCCGTAATGGCAATTGAACTCAGCAGTGAATTACCATCTTGAGGAGTAAAACAAAAACCTGTTATTTCTGTTTCATTGCGAACATTTAATGAAGGAATTGAAACAACAGTTTGATTTAATATTCTCCCAAAATGGCCATGGTCCCGACCAAAACTAAATACCTCATTTGCGTTTACTTTGTCAGTTGTTGCAATAAGATCATTGGCATCAAACCTGGCAATAATTTTTTGAATATTTGTTGGTTCCTTCACTTTTAAATGAAAATGTAGAATGTGCATATACTGAGAATTTACAATCATCGCAGATGAAAATAAATTGAGGTCTAAATTCAATGTTTTGAAAAGTAAAGCAGCGTCTCTGGCGTGGTGAGTCCCAAATTCATTATCCTGATGCTTACCCACTTGTGGAGACGGAACAAAGTTAGAAGATTGACTCACATCATTTGATCTTCGGATTAAAATAAATCGTCCTTCAATTAGATTCTCTTCGCCATCGATAAGTGCTATATTATTTACAATTGAAGAAATATTATGAGTATTACAAGATACAACCTGAATGAATTTATCTTCACCATGAACTAATGCAGAATCATTAATTTTGCGGGCGTACATTTTCCCAAATTCAAATTCACTTCCCTGAGCAACAAATCCTACTGTATTATGCAGATATTTTTCATAATAACGATGTTTATTTGCATGAGCAAAACCTTTAGGAGTACAATCAATTACCACTGATGCTCTATCGATAGCTTCTTCTGTCTGAAATTCTGGTTTTAATCCAATTGCATTAAACCCATCAAATTTTTCCTCATGAGTAGTCAGCCTCGCTCCTCTGCTTATGAGGCTCCTCACCTTTGATCTATCTGTGGTTAGAGGTGTATTCTTGTGAAAACTTACCTCATCTATACCCAGCTCTTCTTTAAAATCACATAAAAGACCAATTAATGGCTCACCTATGGTGCCAGTTCCAACTACATGAACTACTTTTCTTGACATTTTACATTTATTCCTTTTAATTAAGTTGAAATTCTATATTGTCCATTAAATAACTTTTTAATCCTTCAAATCCAGAATTGCTATAGACCTCAATCTGATCATCTCCTTCAGTGCCATTTTCACAAATATGATTCACATATTTTACTATATGAGAGTTATTAAAATATTGTAAGGAATCGTTAGTGTACTCCATCATTTGGTCTATTTGTTCCTTTATTGTGCAGACTTCATGAGTTACTGGATCAATTATATTTGCTTCCATCGAGAATCGAGAAGCCTTCCAAAGACCATCATAAAGATATTCCATATTAAATGATTCTAAAAGTGTATTTGAGTTATATTCCTCAACCGCTCTATAAACTAATGCTTGAGCTAAAGCTGCTAACATCTCTATATTTCTGAGTGAACGCTGTGCATCACATATCCTAAATTCTATAGTTCCAAAATCAATATGTGGTCTGATTTTCCACCATATTTGGCGAGGTTTTGTTATAGTATTTGTTTCTAAATATTTATCAATTAACCTACTATACTCCTTAAAATTATTGAATCTTACAGGAATATTTGTTCGTGGGAATACACCAAATTGAAAAGTCCGGGAAGATCGCAAGCCAGTTAATTCTCCTTCGAAAAATGGTGAATTAGTACTTAATGCTAATAGTGGAGTGATCCACCTCCGTAATGAATTAGCCACATGGATTGCACATTCTGCGCCATTTACTGCAACATGAACATGGTTAGCAAATGTAATATTTCTCCTTGCATAGTATCTTAATTGCTCCGCAACCCACCGGTAGGAATCATTATCAACAAATAATTGATCCTTACAGATGGCAGTGGGATGGGTACCGCTAATTCCTAATCGAAAGCCGCAAGATTCGCCTAATATTTTTGTATTTCCACGTAAAAAAGTGATTTCCTCTATAGCCTCCGAGACGGTCTTGCAAACGGAAGTATTTATTTCTATTTCTGAAAGTATTAATTCATAACTATATCGAGATTTTAAATCACTGTCAATATTATCAATAATTTCATTGGCACGATTTATCAATTCGCCTGTTTCAGGATTGCATAACATATATTCCTCTTCAATGCCTATTGTAAAAGGATTGTCATGCTGAAATACACTTTCGGGAGATGTCATTTAATTTAATTTTTCAATTATGTTATTTAAATAATCTACACCAATACCAAATGAGCCAACTGATTTTTTATTATCCCAGCCATGGAAGTCAGAGCCCCCAGAAACTAATAAATTATGTTTTTGAGTGTATTCCAAATAATATTGAGTTTGTTCTTGGCTGTGATCAGGATGATAAACCTCAATTCCATCTAAATCCATTGAGAAAATATTTTCGATTTTAGATAAATTACTATAAACTCCAGGATGAGCAAGAATGGATATACCTCCGAATTCTCTTATTTTATTTATAACAATTGTGGCTGAGGGTTTATCTTTTTTGATGTAGGCTGGTTTATTAAATCCCAAAACCTGATCAAATACCTCATTAAGATTTTTAAAGTATCCTGCTTTAATTAATGCATTGCCAAGATGAGGCCTGCCTGGATTCTTTGTATTTTTAATTATAGCTTCACAATCAATATCATAACCCAGCTCATTTAATTTTAGACCCATTTTTTGAATTACATTTTTCCGTTCGATATTCATTTTGTTGAAAATATCTGAGAAATGGCTCATATCCCCATTTTGATAATATGCAAGTATATGTAGGGATTCACCATTATGTTCACAAGATATTTCAGTTGCAGGGATAAATTGTATTTCAATCCTTTTACTTTTTATGCAGGCATTAATTATGGGAATATGGTCAATGGTATCATGATCAGATAGTGCGAAGGTCGAAAGCCCCGAATTTACCACTTTATCCAAAATTATATCTGGGGGATACTTGCCATCTGAGCAAGTTGAATGCATATGCAGATCAGCAACTATTTCCATCAGACAATAGCCGTCTCCTGCCATTCACCAAAGACAACTTTCATTGAAGTAACAAGTTCACCTAAAGTTGCCTGTGACTGTGCAGCATCAATAATTAATGGTATTAAATTTGATTTTGTACGGCATGCTTCTGTAATGGTTTTGAGTTTTGCATTTATAGCTTGTTCATTTCTTTTTTTTCGTAAAGTTTTTATACTTTCAATTTGTTCAATTTGAACTTCTTTTCTTATTTCTAATATAGGAATTTCAATTTCTTCATTTGCTTTACTAAATTCATTCACACCAACAACAATCCGCTTTTTTGAATCGACTCTTCTTTGATAATCCGAAGCTGCTTCCGCTATTTCGCGCTGAAAATATCCCATTTCGATGGCTGGAATCACACCGCCTAATTCATCAATTTTAGAAAAATATTTATATGCTTCCTTTTCCATTTTATCCGTGAGCTCTTCAACATACCATGAGCCACCTAACGGGTCTACTACATTTGCTACTCCCGTTTCAAAAGCAATTAATTGTTGAGTTCGCAGGGCTATTTCAGCGGCATGTTGTGATGGTAAAGCAAGAGTCTCATCCATTGAGTTGGTATGCAGCGATTGTGTGCCTCCTAAAACAGCCGCAAGACCTTGAAAAGCCGTGCGACTTATATTATTCTGAGGTTGTTGGGCAGTTAAGCTAAAACCGGCGGTTTGGGTATGAAATCGTAGCTTTAATGACCTTTCAGATTTAGCTCCATATTTTTTCTTCATCACATGAGCCCAAATTCTCCGCGCTGCTCTAAATTTTGCGATTTCCTCAAAGAAATCTAAATGTGAATTAAAAAAAAATGATAACCGTGGGGCAAATTCGTCAACATCTAATCCAACATTAATAGCATGGTCTACATAACAAAATCCATCAGCCAAGGTAAAAGCAAGCTCTTGGATAGCGGTAGAACCCGCTTCACGAATATGATATCCACTTACAGAAATGGTATTATATTTAGGCATTTCCCTGGTACAAAACTGAATCATATCCATAATGATCCGCATTGATTCAACAGGAGGATAAATCCATTCTTTTTGTGCTATAAATTCTTTCAGAATATCATTTTGCAATGTTCCATTTAATTTTGAAATATCTACCCCTTGATTTTTTGCAGCAGCAACATAAAAGGCAAACAATATGACTGCAGGACCATTAATAGTCATAGAAACACTGATTTTAGATAAATCTATACCCTCAAATAATAATTCCATATCTTTGAGTGAGCTTATGGCAACACCACACATGCCAACTTCCCCTTCAGAGAATGGGTGGTCTGCATCATAACCCATTAATGTGGGCATATCAAAAGCAACTGATAATCCGGTTTGCCCTTGTTCAAGGAGATGTTTAAATCGTTGGTTTGTTTCAGCAGGCGTACCAAACCCGGCAAATTGCCTCATCGTCCACAATTTACCTCTATATAGATTGGGGTGAATTCCTCGAGTATATGGAAATTGCCCCGGAAAATTTAATTTATCAATATAATTATTTTCATTATCATCAGGGTAATAAAGTAATTCTACATCTTCTCCGGATGCAGATTTAAAGCTATAATTACGCTGGGAAGAATTTTCTACATCTTCCTTCCATTTATTTTTAGAATTGGAGAATTTATAATTCATAAACTTCTTCTTCTACTTTTTCACTCTTTAATACTGAAATTATATTCTCAGGACACAAACCAAGTTCAACAAGCAACTCATCCCTGGTGCCATGATCTACAAATCGATCTGGAATACCTAATCGATGCAATCTATTGCCTAATCCATTATCGTGCAAAAATGTGCTCACAGCAGATCCAAATCCACCGGATAAAACACCTTCTTCAATTGTGATTATATTCTTATGATTCTGGCATATTTCAAATATTAATTCAGAATCCAAAGGTTTAATAAACCGCGCATTAATTATAGTTGGGAGAAAACCTAATTCTGAATATAATTCCTTTTTAGCATCTAATATCATGCCAACCATAGACCCTACTGCAAAAATTGCAGTTCCAGATCCATTATGAAGAACATCCCATTTCCCAATTTCTAAAATTTCAGCATTATTATTTTCATCAAACTCTCGGCTAGAAGCCTTCGGATAGCGAATGGAAAAGTTTTTCCCAGACTCTAATGCTGTCGCAATTAAATTTCTCAATTCATTTCCATCTTTAGGAGCTGTAACAATCATACCTGGCAATGTCTGCATAAATGCTAAGTCGAAAACACCATGATGTGTAGGACCATCAGGACCAACAATACCCGATCTATCCATACAGTAAACCAGAGGGAGCTTTTGGAGTAAAGCATCATGTAATATTTGATCATAAGCCCGCTGCATAAAAGTTGAATAAATTGGTATAATTGGTTTATACCCCTCCGCTGCAAGCCCGGAGGAATATGTTATTGCATGTTCTTCCGCAATCCCTACATCAACATATCTATCTGGATATTTTTCAATAAAGGGGGTCATGCCTGTACCAATTTCCATGGCGGCAGTAATACAAATAATTTTATCATCTTTTTCTGCCAATTGTATAATTGACTTCCCAAATACTTTTGAATAATCAGGAGCAGAATTTGTAACTTTTTGTTTAGCTGTACCTCCAATGCTGTAATATTTAACAGCATCTTCTTCAGCTAACTTATTTCCTTTTCCTTTATGGGTATAGACATGAACCAATACCGGAGTATTCATTTCCTTAACTGCCTGAAACGTTCGAATTAGCTCATCTAAATTATGACCATCAATTGGTCCTATATAACGCAATCCTAATTCTTCAAATAATGCACCAGGAGTTAAGTAGCCCTTAATCCCTTCTTCGGTTTTTCTCATAAATTTTCGAATATGTCTGGAAAGTGGTAATTTGCCTGAAATTTCCCAAATATCATTTCGAATGCGATTATAGGTTGGATTGGTAACTACACGTGTTAAATAATGAGATAATGCCCCAACCGATTTTGATATGGAATGTGAATTATCATTTAATACAATTGTTAACTGAGTACGGTGATATCCAAGATTATTTATTCCCTCATATGCTAATCCCCCGGTCATTGCCCCATCACCTATTATGGCAATAATCTGATCTTTTGTTTTTTTTCGATCTCTTGCATGAGCAAATCCCAATGCTGCAGAAATAGAAGTACTGGCATGACCAGCTCCAAAAATATCGTGGGGACTCTCATCTCGTTTTAAAAATCCACTAATCCCATTTTTTTGGCGCATATTTTTAAATTCATCTCGCCTACCAGTAAGAATTTTATGAGCATAGGCCTGATGACCCACATCCCAAATAATTTTATCCGATGGTGAATTATAAAGATAATGCAGGGCAATTGTTAAATCCACCACACCCAATGGAGACGAATAATGACCACCTACATTTTCAACAACATCTTGAATATATTGCCCAACCTCAGTAGAAAGCTTTCGCAATGCGTTTTTATTCAGTTTTTTGATATCTTCAGGAGAATCAATTTTAGGAAGAAGGGAGAATTTATGCATTTATTTGTTCCATTATATATTCGTGTATTCTGACATCAGTACCAATTTCCGGATGAAAGGTGGTGGCAAAGTGCCTCCCATCAGTAATCATTACCGGGTAGTTTTTATATGTTGCTAAAATTTTTATTCCTTTTCCTAAATTTGACACTTTAGGTGCCCTGATAAATATAGCTTTGAAATTGTCCGTATTATCAAATTCCAGATGCAAATTTCCAGAGAATGAGCTCACTTGTCTTCCATAGGCATTACGTTCGACTTTAAAGTCCATTACACCCAATGGTTTTAAATTATTTGCTTCCTTTGTTGATGATAACAAAATCATACCTGCACAGGTGCCCAAAACTGAATTTGTTTTTACGAAATTTATTATTGGCTGACGGAATTTATTTCTATCAATTTGTTTAGAAATTGCAGTTGATTCTCCTCCGGGGATAATGAGCAAATCACACTTTTCTAATTCTTGGGGATATTGAACCAGAATGTTGTTAATCCCCAATGTATCCAACATCCTCTTATGTTGGATATAATTTCCCTGCAGAGCTAAAACTCCAACTTTTCTTACCACCCCCTATCCTGAAGCATCTGATCTTCCGGTATTTCAGAAATATCTAAGCCTTTCATTGCAGATTTCAACCCGGAAGAAGCTATTGCAAGTTTATCTGCATCTTTGTAATGGGTTACTGAATCAACAATGGCTTTTGCCCGTGATGCCGGGTCTTCTGATTTAAAAATTCCTGAACCAACAAAAACTGATTCAGCTCCTAATTGCATAACTAATGAAGCATCTGCCGGCGTTGCAATACCACCTGCGCTGAAATTGGGCACAGGTAATTTTTTAATTTTGGCAACCTGTTCTACCAGTGAGAAAGGGGCTTGAAAATCTCTTGCTGTTGCCATGAGCTGATCATGTCCTAATGTTCCTAGCAGATTAATTTCATTGATTATACTACGCATATGACGGACAGCTTCAACAATATTTCCAGAACCGGCTTCACCCTTTGTTCGAATCATTGCTGCACCTTCACCAATTCTTCTTAAAGCTTCTCCTAGATTCCTGGCGCCACATACAAAAGGTATTTTGAAATCATGTTTATAGATATGATTATTATCATCTGCAGGAGTCAACACTTCACTTTCATCAATAAAATCCACCTCTAATGCTTCTAAAATCTGCGCTTCCGCAAAGTGGCCAATCCTGCATTTTGCCATTACTGGAATTGATACCATTTTCTGAATATCTTTTATCATTAATGGATCAGACATTCTTGCAATGCCGCCATCAGTCCGGATATCAGCAGGTATCCTTTCTAATGCCATTACAGCCACTGCACCGGCATCCTCAGCTAATTGCGCTTGTTCAGCCGTTGTGACATCCATAATGACGCCACCTTTTAGCATTTCTGCTAATCCAACTTTAACTTCGTAGGTTCCTTGTCCCATAATTTTTCCTTATATATATTTTCTATAGTGTCTTTTACGTCTTTAATAAGATAATCCGGAGTAGATGCTCCAGCAGAGATTCCAATATTATCTTTATTCTTAAACCATTTAGGTTTTAAATCTTTTGAATCGGTGACTTGAAAAGATTGTGAATTAATAGCTGAAGATAGTTGCGTTAATCGATTTGAATTTGCGCTGGTAAATGATCCAATAATTATCATTATATCATTTATTTTAGCCATATCTTTGATTTGCTCATGGTTTCTTTTAGTGGGAAAACATATCGTATTAATAAAATGCAAATCAAATACTTTGGTCATGAGGATATTTATTATGTCCTGAACATTTCCAATGTCTTGTGTGGATTGGCTAACTACTCCCACTTTTTTCATTTTCTTTAATTTTAAAGCCTCTTTGGGTGAAGATATTACAATTGCATTTTCTACCTGGTTAGAAATGGCAATTACCTCATCATGTCCATGGTCGCCAATCACAATGATTTTCCTACCATCTTTTGCCAGTTTTTTAACTTCCTGATGAATTTCGTAAACCAGGGGACAAGTAGCATCAATTATATTCATTTTCTTTTCTTTTGCTTCATCCCACAATTTCGGCACAGTACCATGAGCTCTAAATAATATGGGGCTTTCTTTGGGAACATCATCCAATGATCTTACAATTTTTGTTCCTGCATTTTTTAAATCTTTTACAACCTGTTCATTATGAACAATGGATCCGAGCATATACACATCCCCATGCTTTTCTGCAGAGTCATATGCAATATTTACGGCATCTCTTACTCCAAAACAATACCCCGCATCCTTTGCGATTGTAATTTTCATATGATTGTTTTTTTCATTCGAGGGAGAGTTATACCGGATTGGTGCTGATATTTTCCTGCTTTATCTTTATAGGATGTGCGGCAATCCTCATCAGATTGAAAAAATAATACTTGGCACAATCCTTCGTTTGAATAAATTTTTGCCGGTAGTGGAGTACTGTTTGATATTTCCAATGTCACATAACCTTCCCATTCTGGTTCAAATGGAGTGACATTTACAATAATACCGCATCTGGCATAGGTTGATTTACCTACACATATGGAAAGAATATCTCGAGGTATGCGAAAATACTCAACAGATCTAGCCAATGCAAAGCTATTTGGTGGCACTATACACACATCTCCCTTATAATCAACAAATGATGCCGAATCAAAATTCTTTGGGTCAATAATACTATTATTTACATTTGTGAATATTTTATATTCATCAGAAACACGAATATCATAACCAAATGAAGATAAACCATAGGAGATTTTACCCCCTCTCACCTGCTTTGCTTCAAACGGATCAATCATGCCATATTCAAGAGACATTTTTTCAATCCAGAAATCACTTTTGATAGCCATCGAACTCCCCAATAATCTTTTCTGCTAATTTGTTAATAATTTTTAATTCAATTTGCTTGATAGACATATCATCAACACTGGCTCCAGCAGCATATTTATGACCACCGCCATCAAATGATTGTGCAATATCGTTGATTATATAATTCCCGCTGGATCTGAAATTAATACGATGGTTCCCTTTATTTGTTTCCTGAATCATAAAAGATACCTCGACTCTCTCAATGTTACGGATAAATTCTGTAATGCCATCCACATCACCATCACCTGCATCAGCTTTTTTTATCATATCTTGGGTAATAATTGACCAAACAACTTGACCATTATCTGAATAATGTAAATTTTGGATTATTATCCCCATCAACCTGATTCGCGACAACTTATTTTGTTCATAAATACTTCGCTGAATATCATATCCATCAACACCACTTTCCAATAAATGTGCCGCCATTAGGTGGGTATCAGGAGTTGTAGATTGGTATTTAAAAGATCCCGTATCTGTTACAACAGCAGCATATAAAGCATTTGCTATTTTTAAAGGAAGGAGTGTTTTAGTTTTGCCTAGATATTCCATATATTTCCAGATCATATAACCCGTTGCTGGCGCTTCAGAGTGGACTATATTTAGATCAAAGGGATGCCCTTCTTTTGCAGGATGATGGTCTAGTGAAATAACCGTGCTGGATTTATATACTTTTTCTCCAATTGGTCCAGTTCTGCGATGGTCCCCAATATCAAAAACGATAGTTAAATCCACTTTACTTAGCCAGCCATCAAAAGAATTTTCATACACTTCTACAATGAAATCAGGATCGATAATATTCAAGTTGTCTGGTGTTGAAGTTGCATTAATAATTCGACACTCTTTACCCATATCTTTTAAAAAATAATAAAATGCGATTTCCGAACCTATTCCATCGCCATCACCATTCATGTGGGTGGAAAGTAAAATAAAATTACTCTGTTCAATATGGGATGTAAGGGAATCCCAATTATTTTTATCTAATTTTGTCATGGATTAAGGTGTAATTTACGTCGATAATAAGATGTGAAACAATTTCACAATATTGCCAAATTAATCAATTTATGGTACAACTAAAACGGGTACACTAGCGTGATTAACAATATAAGCTGCCGTACTTCCCAATAAAATTTTTGAAATTTTACTTTTACTACTTTTGCCAAGTACAATTAAGTCTGCATCTAAATTCACAGCTTCTTCACAAATAATTTTATTTGGTTTACCTTTTTTTATTAAGAACTCAACATTTATATCTTCAGCATGAAGTGAATGTATTATTCCCTTCATTTCATTTTTAGCGAGTATGGCTGTTTTTTTCAAATACAGCTTGAATAGCCTCAACACTCACACGAAGCATTTCCATTTCTTCTTTCTCCATAAATTCATCATGAACATTTAAAATAATGATAGATGAATTAAATTGATGAGCTACCTGTACAGCTTTTGAAATAGCAGTATCATTTTCTTTACTTAAATCTGTTGCACATAATATTTTGCTAAACATATTTTTCTCCTTAAATCATTGTGAAACTTACAATTATAAATACGGGAATCAATATAAGAATTGACCAGAACATATATCCGAAAAAACTTGGCATTGTAATATCATTTTCTTCAGCAATAGATTTTACCATGAAATTGGGTGCATTACCTATATACGTCATGGCCCCCATAAATACGGCTCCTAAAGATATAGCCATTAACGTATCGGGAATCCCGTACATGAGATAATCTGCAATTTCCATGTTTTCCGGTGCGGATGAACCGGCAATATTAAAAAATACAAGGTAGGTAGGTGCATTATCTAAAAAACTGGATAGTAAACCTGTGAGCCAGAAATACATAGTATTAACGGGATTGCCAGCAGTATCAGTTACCAGATTAATAATAACACCCATCACTCCCTTTTGCCCTGCGCGAAGAATAGCAATCGCAGGGATAATTGTAATAAATATTCCCGCAAAAAGTTTTGCTACCTCTAAAATTGGAAACCAGGTAAATCCATTTTGGTTGCGTATATTCAAATCTGTAAATCTCCAACTTATAAGGGTAAGCAAAACCAATGAAATATCCCGCATAATATTGGGTATTGTCAGATGAATTCCATGTATGGAAATATCACTGATTTCTGGTTTCCAAAATCCACTCATAAGCACTGAAAGGATCACCCCCACTAAAAGTATGAAATTCCCCTTGCCATCAATACTTAAGGGTTCTTTATATTGGTCTTCATTTACGGAATGATTCTCTATTTTGTAATAATAGCTATCTAATAAAAAGTAAGCAATTAATAAAATAAACGAAGTTACCAACATGGGTACAAATAAGGCCTTAGTGGTCCAAAAGAAGTTGATACCATGTAAAAATCCCAAAAATAACGGTGGGTCACCCAAAGGGGTTAATGAACCTCCAATATTTGCAACGAGGAAAATAAAAAAGAATATGGTATGAATTTTATTTTTACGAGTTTTATTCGCTCTCAAAATTGGACGGATAAGCAACATGGCTGCACCGGTAGTTCCCATCCAGGATGCCAGAGCTGTACCAATTAACAAAATTAGCGTATTTACCTTTGGAGTCCCAGCTAAATATCCCTTTAAGCGAATCCCTCCTGAAATTGTAAAGAGTGCTAATAAAAGAATGATAAAGGGTATATATTCTAATAGAATAACGTGCAGAAACTGATAGAGCGTTTCATCGAAACCTCTCCAGATTATAAAAGGGAGCAGAAAGGATATTGCCCAGAATGCAGAAATTTTACCAAAATTTCTATGCCAGAATATTGGCGCAACCAGAGGTACAATTGCAATTGACATCAATATTCCAATAAACGGTACTATGGAAAATAGTGGCAATTCTTCACCAAGGCTTCCTTCGGTCGCAAAGATTGAACTGAAAAGTATGCAAATAAATAATATATATTTAAGTTTCATTTATAAATTAATTCCGATTATTTGATGCAATTTTTCTGTTAATATTGAGTTAAATTTACTCATATTTATGGTAACTATATTTCTAACAATTCTTGTATTTGCAATTATAATATTTTTATTAAGCATTGGCATAATCTTTTCTAATAAAATTCTCAGAGGATCTTGTGGGGAATCCTGTGATTGCACGATTACTAAGAAAATCAAATGTCAGTTCAGTCATATAAACTCCATTTCTCATATTAATAATTAAATCCACGACTCTTCCCTGTAAGATATTCCCCAGTATCTGATTTTTTCACTAATAAACACTCTACATTTGACAGAGTGTTTATCCACCTTAACCCATCTTCAAATCCTTTAACCATCACTGCTGTTGCGATGGCATCTGCACTGGCACAATCTGGGGCTACTATAGTAGCACTAACCAAATCATGCTGAATAGGGTATCCCGTTTTCGGATTTATAATATGCGAATAGTCAATATTTCTCAGGGTGAAATAGTTATTATAACTTCCAGACGTTGCTACGGCTGCATCTGTAATGTGTATTGAAGCATATAATTCTGATGCAATATTTCCTGGCGCCAAAACACCTACAGTCCATTTTGAATTAAAATTATTTAGTCCAGAAACTATTATCTCACCACCAATTTCAACCATATAATTTTCAAATCCCTGATTGTCCAAAAATAATGCTACTTGATCAACTCCCCATCCTTTCCCAATAGCACTGAAATCTATTTGAGTATGCTGATTTATTTTCCGCAAAGAATCATTTGAAAATTCTAATTGTTTAATTCCTGAAATATTCAATAGCTCCTGTATTTTCTTTTGAGAAGGAATTTGAGAAATTGTAAAATCAGGTCCAAATCCCCATAGTTTAACTAAAGGTAGTACAGTAATATCAAAACTTCCCTCAGAACTTATAGAGATATTTACAGCCTTTTCGTACAGATCAGAAAATTCAGGAGAAATTTTGATTGGCATTGTGCTCCAATTGTCATTAAATCGTGTTAATTCGCTGGTTTCAATATAGGTAGAGAATATTTTATTCACTTGAGTTAATAATGAATCAACTCTCTTTTGTAAAAGAATAGCGTCTACCTTATTTTTTGAGGGAGTAATGATCGTAATTTGATAAGTTGTCCCCATGGTTTCACCTGATAGCTGGATGGGTTGATTTTTACCACAGTTGAGAGTGAATACAAATAATAATAGGGGTATTATTTTAATTAGAGTTGGCACAGAAAATTAAAAGGAATTATGTAAACTATAATTTAAAACTTATCGAATGCTATCATTTCGGGTTCAACCCCTAAATTGTATAACATATTTTCAGCTGCATCTATCATCATTGGCGGACCACACATATAATATTCAATTTCTGTAGAATCTTCATGATCATCCAAATAATTATCGAGAATAACCTGGTGAATAAAGCCTTTATATCCCTCCCAATTATCTCCAGGCATCGGATCAGACAAAGCAACATTGTAAGAGAAGTTGGGATATTTCTCTTGCATTGCCTTAAAGTCATCATCATAAAACATTTCTCTTTTGGAACGGGCACCATACCAAAAACTGACTTTTCTACCCGTTTCCAGGGTATGAAACAGATGGAATAGATGTGAGCGCAGGGGAGCCATCCCCGCACCACCGCCAATATAAACCATTTCCCTAGCTGATTCTTTTATAAAAAATTCTCCGTAGGGACCAGAAATGGTTACCTTATCTCCAGCCTTTAAATTGAACATATATGAGGACGCTATTCCAGGTGGAACATCATTCCATAAAGCAGGTGGTGGAGTTGCAATTCGAACATTCAGCATAATAAAATTGCCTTCCGCAGGATGATTGGCCATTGAATATGCTCTGAATTGAGGTTCGGAATTGGTGCATTTTAAATTCCAAATATTAAATTTATCCCAGTCTTCATGATATTCATCTTCAATTTCAAATTCTTTAAAATCTAATTTATATTCAGGAATGTCAATCTGAATAAATCCACCAGCTTGGAAATTGAGATTTTCTCCAGAGGGAAGTTTCAGCACTAATTCTTTAATAAATGTAGCTACATTCTCATTAGATTTCACAGTACATTCCCACTTCTGAATACTGAATATTTCATCAGGAACGGTGATTTCCATGTCTTCACGTACTTTAACTTGGCAGGCCAAGCGCCAATCATCTTTTGCATCTCTTCTTGATATATGATTTAACTCGGTGGGTAAGATTTGACCTCCGCCAGAATGCACCTGGCATATACATTGTGCACATGTTCCGCCGCCGCCGCAGGCAGAGGGGATAAAGATGCCTTCAGCTGATAATGCGTTTAATAGAGTCCCTCCAGGGTTCACCATTGGGGACTTATCATCCTTCTGATTAATCAATATTTTCACCTCGCCATGGGGTAATAATTTTGATTCCGCAAATGTGAGTACTAACACCATTAGAAGAATGATGGATGTAAAAACAATTACACTGGTTAAAGTTATAAGCATAAAAGTTTGTTTATAGATTGATTCCTGAAAAGGCTAAATAGGCCATTGAAAGCAGCCCCGTTAGAATCATGGTTATTCCCAGGCCTTTTAATCCGTCTGGGATATTGGAATATTTTAGTTTAAATCTAATGGCTGCCATTGAAATAATTGCCAATGCAAATCCCGCTCCGGAACTTACACCAAAAACAGCCGATTCACCAAAATCATATCCACGTTCACTCATAAATAATGAGGCGCCAAGAATCGAACAATTCACAGCAATAAGCGGTAAAAATATTCCCAATGAATTATACAATGCAGGACTGAACTTATCCAAAAGCATTTCTACCAATTGAACCATGGCAGCTATGGTAGCAATAAAAGTGATAAATGAAAGAAAACTAAGATCAACCATCGCTAAAGAAGGGACTCCAACCCACGACAGGGCGCCTTCATTAAGAAAAAATTCTTTTATTAAATAATTGAGAGGAACAGTAATGCCATTTACAAAGATAACTGCAAATCCAAGGCCAATTGATGCTTCGATCTTTTTTGAAATTGCCAGAAACGAACACATCCCCAGGAAATAAGAAAGCAGGATATTCTCAATAAATATTGCCTTAGTTGCTAAACTTAAATAATGTTCAAGTAATTCCATATCAATTCTCAATATAATGGGTATATGTTCTTTGTACCCATATAATCAGTCCCAAAATGATAAATGCTCCCGGAGCAAGTAACATCAGACCATTATTCACATACCACCCCCCATTTTCTAAATAGATGGAAGCAGGCATTACAGCATAATTAAACAAAGTCCCACTACCTAATAATTCCCTGAATGTTGCAACAATAATGAGTACTGAACCATACCCTATTGCATTGCCCAATCCATCATACATAGCATCCTTATAATTATTTTGCATGGCAAAAGCTTCGGCTCTACCCATAATTATGCAATTGGTAATAATTAATCCCACAAAAACGGATAACTGTTTACTTATATCGTATAAATATGCTTTCAATATTTCATCAATAAGTATCACCAATGAAGCAATAACCGTAAGCTGAACAATAATTCTAATTTTCCCGGGGATACCCTTTCTCAAAAGTGAAATAATTACATTTGAGCATACCAAAACAAAAGCCAATGCTAATGACATTACCACAGCCTGCTCCATTTTCACCGTTATAGCAAGCGCTGAACAAATACCTAATATTTGTTTAGTAATTGGGTTGTTATCAACCATTGGATCAGAAATAATTGCTTTGGCTTTCTTATCCATCAGTTTGTCCTATTATTTTTCATATATGGTTCATATCTCAGCAAATCTCTTTTCAAAAAATCAGAAACACCTTTGGAAGTGATAGTTGCACCGCTGATACCATCTACTCCATGATTTAGACCATCGCCAGATAATACATCATTAGCCTTTCCTTTAACCACTTTAATAGAGACCATCTTGCCTGATTTATCAATTATTTGCTTACCAACAAAATTGTTTTGAAACCATTTCTTTTCTACCTCTCCCCCTAATCCTGGAGTTTCACCATGCTTATAAAATGTTATCCCCATTACCGTATTTAAATCCTTTTCGAGGGCAAAATAGCCATATAAAGTGCTCCATAATCCTTTACCTGAAATTGGAATAATAAATGCTTCAGGTTTTGAGGATTTGTAGGCAGGCAGATATTCAACATTATCTATAAAATAATTTAGCTGTCCAGTTGATTTATTTTGTACGGATTCCATATTTTCAGAGGCAATATTGGCAGCAATATCCCCATTGAGCTTAAGAATAACATTGCGGATGTTACTTTTATACTCCTCCATTATTGCATCAGCATTCATTAGAGTCACATCCTTGCCAATACATTTTAAAATATTCTTCTTTCTATCGAGCTCCACATTGAATTCTTGAAGTTCTTTTAATTGCGTAGATGCCAATGCCAGTAGCAAACTAGCTACAATGGTTATGATGCCGATAAATTTAAAAGTGTAAAAATTACTATGCTGCAAATCGTTTCAACCGTTGTTTAATATGAGATTTCATGACAAAATAATCTATGAGGGGTGAAAATGCATTTGCAAATAAAATCGCCAACATCATTCCCTCAGGATAGGCAGGATTTATGGCTCTGATAATAACACACATAAATCCGATTAGTAAACCATAAATCCAGCGGCCCCGGTCTGTTTGGGCGGCAGAGACAGGATCTGTTGCCATGAAGACCAGTCCGAAAGCAAAACCTCCCATGACCAGGTGAAATTCAGCCGGAAGAAATAACATGGGATTTGAACTGGCTACTGCTTCACCTAAAACATTGGTGAGTTTAGCTGTTAACACCATGCCCAATAATGTCCCAGCCATTATCCGCCAGTTACCAATCCGGGTGATGAGTAAAAATGCAGCGCCTATTAAAATTGCCAGGGTGGAAGTTTCCCCAATAGAACCGGGAATAAATCCATAGAACATATCCCACCAATTAAATTGATTTCCTAATAATTCTAATGCCTGGCTGCCCTGTTGTGAAGATGCTTGCAGTAAGGGTGTGGCCTGTGAAATTCCGTCAACCGTCCAAACTCTGTCCCCTGAAATTGCTCCGGGATAAGCAAAAAAAATGAATGCCCGTGCCACCAGAGCGGGATTGAATATATTATAGCCTGTCCCCCCAAATATTTCTTTGCCGATAACAACGCCGAACGTAGTGGCAAGGGCTACCATCCATAATGGAATTGTGGGGGGCATGATTAAAGGAATCAGCATCCCCGTTACGAGGAACCCTTCATTAATCTCATGTTTTCTAACAACCGCAAAAATCATTTCCCAGAACCCGCCAACAGTATAGGATACCAATATTATTGGCAATACTATTTTCAATCCTACCAAGAAATTATCCCTCAATTCGCCATTTGGATTCATTTGATAGCCCACATTGAAAATACCAAATAATAATGCTGGGAGCATGGCAATCACCACAAATGACATCACTCGTTTTAAGTCTACAGCATCACGAATATGCGGTCCATTTTTGGTTTTGTCTGCTGGTGTAAACAGAAATGTATCTGCCATTTCATAGAGAGGATAAAATTTGGCATATTTCCCATTACCTATAAAATTGGGCTCAACTTTATCTAATAAATTGCGGAGGAATTTCATTTTATCCTTCTGCCTCTGCAAAATCTAAACCATCCTGGATAATTCCAGTAATATCCATTTTTGAAGCATCCGAAAAAGAGCATAATGCAAAATCCTCAGGATCACATTCATAAATTCCCAATTGCTCCATGGTTTCAATATCATTAGCAATAATGGATTTTATTAACATAGTGGGAAGAATATTTAAGGGCATCACTTTTTCAATAGCGCCGATGGGTAAAATTGCCCGTTTGCTGCCATTCATAGAAGTGGTGAATACTTGCTCTCTTTTGGGCAATATTTTAGATAGAAATGTATTGGAAAGAGAATACTTACTAAAACCGGGAGAAATCCACCCCATGAACACTCTTTTCGGCATATTTGGAATTACCGTTATGGATTCATGGTAAAACCCTATAGCATTATCCATATTTGAAATAGACCCCGTAAGCACATCTCCGGATATAATACGAGCGCCTGCTTCCAAATTATTATTGGAAAGAATCTGCGAAATTATTGTCCCACGATTCACGGTATAGTGTTGTTTTTCCGAGACAGCGCTACCGGCAACCGTTATAATTTTTTTATAATCCACTTTACCTGTTAAAAATAATTTTCCAATTGATATTACATCCTGAAGAGAAATATACCAAATGGAATCATCTTTATTTTTAATGGGGTCAATATGAGCTACATGCACTCCCACGTTACCAGCAGGATGTGGCCCAGAATACGTGTGCCGCTGCACATTGCTTAATTCTACTAATTTGGAATTAGAAATATTTTTAGGGCTCACCAAATTGATAGCGCCATTGGTCAATGATTGAAGTACATCTATCCCCGCTTGCATAATATCAAGTGGAGTTTGTTCAAGCACTATTTCTACGTCAACTGCAAACGACGCTGTGGACATAGTAGAAATAAAAATGGACTTGGGAGGTTTACCAGGTTCAGCAATTTTGGAAAATGGTCGGCGCCTTATAGTCGGCCATAGGCCAGATGAACATAAAATAGAAATTATCTTTTCCGCGGCTAACCCTGATAATTCATCTGGAGCGAATGATTCAAATGTGATTTCCTCTGCATTATCATCAACAGCAATTTCTACTATTTCAATCCGCCTTCTTTCACCAAAGACAATGTTTTCTACCCTGCCACCGGCAGATGAGGTGAACATGATTTCAGGGTGGTTTTTATCGAAAAATATGGGAGAACCCTTTTTGACACTATCGCCCTCTTGCACCAACAATTTTGGTTTAACACCGGGGAATTCCACCGGATGGAGCCTCACAATGGTGCCATGATTAATAGCGCCTAATTGCTTGGCCGGTTTCCCAACTAATTTTAAATCATGTCCCTTTTTGATGCGGATATCTGCCATAGCCCTCAGCTATTAACCCTTTTTCAATCGATCCCGGCGCTGATTATAGCGTTGCTCACCTTCATCAAAGCGCCGTTTTTCCACAGCTGTTTCAGGGATCACCATTGGCACTCCCTGGGGCTTTCCATTGTCATTTATGGATACAAAGGTGAGGTAGGCAGAGGAGGTGTGGTACATATCTCCGGTTTTCGGATTTTCAGATTCAATCCTCACTCCAATTTCCATTGAAGATTTTCCAGTATAATTCACTGAGGATTTTAATATCATAATATCGCCCATTTTAGCCGGGGCCAGAAAATCCATTTGATCTACACTGGCGGTAACCACTGCGGTACGGGCATGTTTATAGGCCGACATGGCGGCGCACATATCCATGAGGTGCATGACCCTGCCGCCCAGTACATTACCCAATAAATTGGTGTCGTTTGGGAGGATCAATTCATGCATTATTACATGGGTATCTTTTACGGTTTTATCATTCATAGAATACACCTGTCTGTGGAGTGATGGTTAGGTTTACGATTCATTTGATTAATACGGGGATAAATTTTTTAAATAAATCCCAATTATTTTCCCATTCAGGATTCAGAATATTTAACCCAAAACGGCGCTCCCAATTTGATGTGCCCTGTGCATGATGTTCTATATAGGCTTTTCCACCATCTTTCTTACTCGCAATCCAATATCGTAAACTTTGTATTTTTGAAGGAGACCCCAACCATACAAAAATAACATATTGATTTTTTACAAACTCAGCCCATGATTCGTTATTCTTTCTCAAATTAAACGATTTTGATCTATCAGGGTGACAAGCTTTTACTTGAATATGGTCCAAATGCTTACCGACCTTTGCCCCAATTTGAATATCATCATCTGAAAAGATTTCAGGTAAAAGTGAATTAGGAATACCGCGTTTAGAAAGTTCTGCGGCAACATTAAGTTCTCCAGCATGACCCCCTAATTTTTTAATCCATTGTGGTGTTCTCATAGATTATATCTCATAAATTTTAACCACTACTAAACCAAATATCACCCGCTCCAGAGGTTAATAGATTTTTCAATAAAGCCAATAAGAGGTTCCCAATAAATAAAGAAGAGAATGTTCTGGGCAGAAAATAATATAATAGACCAATTTACAACCGGGTGAGCTTCAATTTTATTTACCTCACCTTCTACATCGACCAGGTACATACTTTTGATAATTTTAAAATAATAGTATAGCGAGACCACTGAATTTAAAATAGCAACCACAGCCAGCCAGTAGAATTGTTGATGTTTAAATAACTCAGCAAAGATATAAAATTTTCCTACAAATCCAGCCGTTGGCGGCAAACCGGTAAGGGAAATGAGTGTGAGCGCCATGAAGGCACATAGAACCGGGTTTTTCCTGCTCAGCCCATCCCAATCGTTAATATGATGGGCATTAAGTTTATTGGAGGCAAATATAGCCATGTAAAAGGCGGAGAGATTCATAAAGAGATAAATAAAAAGGTACAGCATGATAGCGCGTACTGCGTCAGGGCTGATTATGGCAAATGCCATCAACATAAAGCCTACATGTGAAATAGTGGAATACGCCAGCAATCTCTTTACATCTTCCTGCTGAACTGCCAGCAGGTTGCCCAGGGTCATGGTTACGGCTGAGGCTACTGCAATGAGCGTCGGCCAATTTATATTGGTTAGGGGCAAGGTGGCGCTTACGCTGCCTTCCAGGGTGAACATGGTATAGAATACACGAATCAAAATGGCAAATCCGGCTGCCTTCGGTGCTACCGATAAAAAGGCGGTAATGGGCGTAGGTGCGCCTTCATACACGTCCGGTGTCCAGAAATGAAAGGGCACCATGGATATTTTATAGCCAAATCCCACCAGTATTAAAATAAGGGGGAAGTAAATGCTTAAAGGGTATTCAATGGCTTGCAGTGCGGCGGTAACTACTCCAATATCGGTTGAGCCGGTGATACCATAGAGGATGCTTAGTCCAAACAGCATTAATCCCGAAGCAAAGGAGCCAAAAATTACATATTTCAGCGATGCTTCATTGGATTCTTTATCATTCTTCAGCATTCCGGCCAGTATATACGATGGAATACTCACCAGCTCAATCGAGAGATAAATCATTATCAGGTTGATTGAGGATGACATCAGAAACATGCCCAGTAGAACAATTAACAGCAGGGCATTATATTCAGCCGAATAATTACTGTCCAACTGTTTTTCATAACGGGAAATTAGGATAATGGAAAATGTACTGAGCAAAAATATCATTTTAAAAAAATGAGAGAAAGGGTCTATACTGATCATTCCCATAAACAGGCCATGGGATTCACCATAACTCTGCCAGAGGAAGACACTCGCCAATAATATAGCGCCAAGAGACAGAGGGAAGGTATATTTCTTACAGACCGGGATTACATCCAATACTATCACCAGCAAAATGGCTATTATAATAATCAGTTCGGGAATATAAAATGATAGACTGCTGAGGTTCGACATTTCCGTCTCCGTTAAATTACGGACTGCACGATTTTGATAATCCCATCCATTGCCGGGCTAATCATATCCAGTAATGGCGCCGGATAGACACCAAAAAATAAAATGAGCGCTGCTAATGGAATTATGGTGAACAATTCCCGGTGGGTAATATCCGGTAAATCCTTATAGGTTTCATTCAGTGGCCCCAGGAAAATTCTCTGATAGGCTCGTAAAAAGTAAATGGCATTCAGGAGAATTCCTAAGGTAGCAATAATAGTTAAGGTGCGGAAGACACTGAAACCACCAATAAAACACATGGCTTCACTGATAAACCCGGAAAGAGCTGGCAGACCAAGTCCTGCAAAAAATGCAAAGGCTACAAAGCCAGTATAAACCGGAACCTTGGCGCCCAAACCGCCAAATCCCTGCTGGCCGGCTAATTCCGGCTTTTCATAATCATTGGGGAATACTATCCAACGATGATGGGTTCTGTCATATAACATGCCAACCAGCAAAAACAACATTGCCGTGATGGTTCCATGGTTAAACATCTGCATGAGAGCGCCATTCATTCCAGCCTGGGCACCGGCAGGGCTGTCACTGATGGCAGCAGCAATTCCCAATAGCACATAACCCATATGACTAACCGATGAATAGGCTACCATCTTCTTCAAGTCAATTTGGGCGATAGCATTGGTAGCACCCCAGATAATGTTTATTACTCCCAGCACAGCCAGGATATAGGCAAAGTTTACCATCTCACCTGGCAGTAAGGGGTAACTGATTCGCAGGAATCCATAGGTACCCATTTTCAACAGCACACCCGCAAGAATAACCGAAACGGCTGTGGGCGCCTCCACATGTGCCAGGGGCAGCCAGGTATGAAAGGGAACAATGGGTACTTTTATAGCAAAACCTATAAATAGGGCCATCCAAATGAGGTATTTAACGCTTAATCCCCAGAGGGTTGCATCAATACTGCCCACCGTTTGAATGAGCGTGATAAGGCTGAACGTATGTGGATCAGAGTAATAATACAATGCCAGTAGTGCCAGCAGCATGAATACAGATCCAAATAATGTATAGAGGAAGAATTTAATGGCAGCGTACATTCGCTGTGGTCCGCCCCAGATACCAATGAGAAAATACATGGGCAGCAGCATGACTTCCCAGAATATGTAGAAGAGGAAGAAATCCATGGATAAAAACACACCCATCATTCCGGCATCCAATAGGAGGAAAAGAGAAAAGTAGCCTAAGGCTTGTTTTTCAATTTTCCAGCTGGAAATGATGCAGATAAAAGATAGGAGAGCAGTTAATAAAACCATGGGGATGCTTAAACCATCTACGCCTAAAAAGTACTGGATGTTAAAATGCGTAATCCAATTCAATTGTACGGTAAATGGTGATTCTGTGATGCTTAAAGCCGGATCAAAATTAAGATATAAAATTCCAGCCAGGACCAGCTGAATACCGGTTGTAATTGCAGCAATCCATTTATAATAATGGGCGTTTTCTTTTCCGTACAACATAGCAAAAAACAGCATTAAAACTGCTCCGGCTACAGGTACAAATATCAACAGGGTGAGTATTGACGATTCCATATTATCCTCTAATTAAAATTGTTGAATTAAAATAATGAGCAGCAAAACTCCCAACATACCGCCAAGGAGGTAGTTCTGCACCACACCATTCTGGGTTGATTGCAAAGTCTTGCCAAAATACTGGGTTATTTTCCCAAAGCCATCCACCACTTTTTGATCCAGCCAGTTATAATCTACTTCGCCGGATTTATCAGAAAGCTTGATGGTGAGCCAACCCCAGCCATCTATAAATTTCTGATCATAAATATCCCAATCAAGTTTTGAACATAACCAGGATAATGCCAAAAAGGGTTTGTAAATAATTATATTGTAGATTTCATCAATATAGAATTTGTTGAAGGAAAGATTGTAGAGCTTTAATTTATTTGCCATGCCCGCTACTTTAGCCGCATCCACTTTTCTTAAGAGATAAAAGAGAACAGCCAGAAAAATACCAATGGCAGCCACCATCAATGAAATACCCATAGCAGTATAGTGGGCATGATGAATTCCCTCTTCTACCACATGCATATCTAGTCCGGCTGCATTTTCTATCATGGGGACCGCCTCAGTAAACCAACCATGGTTATCAATAGGATTAACCGAAAGGGGCAGGGTGAAAAATAGGGCAAAACTCAATCCTGCCAGTAGAATTAGAGGAAATGTCATCTGAATTGGTGATTCATGGATATGGGCATAAACTTTATCATTGGCAGGCTTCCCAAAGAAAGTGAGGAAAATCAAGCGGAACATATAAAAAGCCGTTATGACGGCTGCGCCAAATCCGGCAATGGGCAGAAAGAGCGTCCATCCATGATGAAGATGGTAATAGGATAAAGTGCCAGCCAAGATTGCATCCTTAGACAAAAATCCGGAGAAGAAGGGCACCCCGGAAATAGCCAGAGTGGCTATAAGCATAGTCCAGAAGGTTATAGGCATTTTATCCCGCAAACCGCCCATATTTCTCATATCTTGAGGATCGGTATCATGATCTTTCAATTCATGAAGTGCATGGTGCATGGCATGGATTACGGAGCCACTGCATAAAAAGAGGCAGGCTTTAAACATGGCATGGGTAGTTAAATGGAAGAATCCAGCTTGATAAGCCCCGACCCCAAGAGCCATAATCATATAGCCCAACTGACTTACGGTGGAGTATGCCAATACCCGTTTAATATCATTCTGGGTGATAGCAATAATAGCAGCCATGATTGCGGTAATCCCGCCAACAACCGCAATAAATTCTAATGCCCCTGGTGTCAGTATTGGGAAAATCCGCACCAGCATATACACCCCGGCTGCCACCATAGTTGCCGCATGGATGAGAGCGCTTACCGGAGTGGGGCCCTCCATGGCATCCGGCAGCCAAATATGCAGGGGGAACTGGGCAGATTTACCCACAGCGCCCATAAATACCAAAATTCCTGCAATGGTCAAGAGACCCATATTCCCGGCAAAGGCGCCATTGTGAACGCCATCAATTAATCCGTTAATCTGGAAAGTGCCTATGCTGAGGAAAAGAATCATGATGCCGATGAACATGCCGATATCTCCCACCCTATTAGTGAGGAAGGCTTTTTTACAGGCATCAGCGGCGCTCTCCTTTTCAAACCAGAAGCCAATGAGAAGATAGGAACTTAAGCCAACTAATTCCCAGAATATGTACATCATAAGGAGATTATCGGCCAGTACAATCCCATTCATAGAAAAGGTAAATATTCCCAAATAGGCAAAATAGCGGGAATAACGAGGATCACCTTTCATGTAGGCTACAGAATAAAAATGTACCAGAAAGGAAATTAGAGCGACAACAAGGAGCATAATTGCCGCTTCATTATTAATAAGAAAACCTAGATTCACGCTGAAACTTCCGGTACTAAACCAGGGGACAGACGTTTCTAAAATTGGCCCGCCTGTATCTACGAATACATTTGCGAAAAAACTAACCGCTATACCCAGCGAACTGCCAATCAGGGTTAAAGCTACCCAATGGGCAGAATTGCCAATTTTCTTTCCAAAAAATATGAGAATCACAAAGGATAGAAGCGGTAAAAATAAATTAAGTAAAGCCAGGATTGTAGAATAATTTTCCATATTTAGCCCTGTAGGAGATCAGCATCATCTACATCCACGCTGCCTATATTTTTAAATAGATTGATAACAATTGCTAGGGCTACTGCCGCTTCAGCTGCCGCTAATACAATTACAAATATGCTGAACACATGACCATCTAAATTTTCCATTCCGCCAAAACGGTTAAATGCGATAAAATTGATATTGGCAGAATTGAGAATCAGCTCAATCCCCATAAGGATAGCCACTGCATTTTTTCGGGTAATGACACCGTATATTCCCATGGAAAATAAAATTGCTGCAATAATGAGATAGGATTGCAGGGAATCCATTAGGTTCTCCTGGATAATAACGCCGCACCCATAAGGGCTGCCAACAGTAAAATTGAAATAATTTCAAAGGGAAGCAGGTACTCATTTAAAAGGAGGTTGCCAATACTGGCTACGGTGGAATCACGACTTTGCTCAGTGCCAATATGCCAAGGGGTATTAAATATAACAGCCACCTGTATGACAAAAATTGTTAATGCCCCCATACCGCCAATAAACTGGTTTTTACTGCTGGCTGCTATGCTGGGGGTATCAATGCTATTGGTGAGCATTACACCAAAAATTATTAAGACCAGAATACCGCCTACATAAATCACAACCTGGGTAGCAGCAATAAAATCTGCGTAGAGAAAAATATATAATCCGGCGGTACTAAAGAGGGTGAAAATTAATGATACAGCAGAATGAATTAAATTTGGTGAGAATACAACCCAGAATGCAGATGCAATAACCAAAGCGGCGATGATTATAAATAGGTTCTCAGCCATTAGTTTCCACTTTCCAGATTATTGAGAATTGCAGCTGTAGCATCATCCAGCTTTCCAGCCTCTGTTAAACCTGCCCGAAGATCAGCAATGACTTCTGCCCTGCTTTTGTCAGCTCTTTTTCCCGCCATAAAGATTTTCTTGGCCATGCCTCGGGTCATCTTATCATCAATACCATTCAGTTCAGCAATCTCAAATAGAGGTAAATCTCCAGCCGGCTCTGCTGCAGCCTCTGCAGTAGATTTAGCTAGCTTTTCTGCATCAACAGATCCGGAAGGTTCTGAGGCAGCGCTGGTAAATGAATTCAGCAATTCTTCAGCAGCGGAATCCAATTTTCCCGCATCAGAAAGAGCTTTATGGACAGCCTCCACTTTATTCTCACCAGAACGTTTAGCAGCAAGGAAAGCTTTTTTAGCAGTACCTCTTGCCATCTTATCTTCAATGACATTTAAATCTTTGATATCAAACTCTTTCTCATCTGCTATCGGTGGAGCTTCAGAAAAACTTTCCGCTTTAACAACTCCCCCTGCTTCCACTGCCGGTGCAACCGCTGCTGAAGCAGGTGCAGATAATCCATCTAAGATGGATTGAATTTCTTCAGTCATTTTTCCCGAATCACTAAGGGCCTGGGCCACATCAGCCAGGATAGCAGTTGTATCTTTATCGGAACGCTTGGCTGCCATAAATGCTTTTTTAGCAATTCCTCTACACATTTTATCAGCAATATCGTTGAAGGATTTGATTTCCAACTCACCACTGGCCGGTTTTATCGTAGCAGCGGGTTTAGCGGTTTCAGTTTTTGTTTCAACCGCAGTTGCGGCTCCCGGAGCGGGAGTCACTTCTGGCACAATCCCCATTAATTCTACACCTTCAGAATTCATTTTTAACTTTGCATCCCGCTTTTCCAGCCATTTATCACCACCGGCATCACGGATCATATCATCCGTGGCATCGGCAAATTCAAATATCATCCCATCCCGCTTATATTGGCTGAATTCGTAATCAATTTCATGTTTTTCTGCATTAGGGCCGCCCACCATATAAATGCATTCTTCCGGGCAGGGAAATACACAGAGATTGCAGTACATGCACTCTGACATGTCAATGGTGAAACGACTCACAATCATTTTTTTCTGAGTATCATTTGAGGTGATACCGCAATCCACACCACTATCTTTGGGAGGCTTTATGAAATCAATTTTGATACAATCTACCGGGCAGAATTTTTCACATTGCATGCAGGCGATACAGTCATCAATATCAACGTGCAACCGGGAACGGATGAGATTATACTCTGAATGATCAAATCCAATATTACGTTCTGGAATAGGCCACTTTTCATGGGGATACTGTAACGTTGCAACCCGTTCCTTTTTATTATTAAAATGATTCAGAGTAAGTTTCATTCCAGTAAGGAATGATTTTACTCCATATACAATATTGCTAAAATATTCACTCATTTAAAAAATCAGCTCCCATAAACTAACAAATAATAAATTGACCAATGCAAATGGAATAAAGATCTTCCAGCAGAGATACATGAGCTGGTCTACCCTTAAACGGGGAAATGTCCAGCGAATCCACATCATGATAAAAATAAGAATAACTGCCTTAAATAAAATCCAGAACAAGCCCATTGCCGGTCCATCTAAAATAAGCCATGAGTCGGGGAATATATTGAATATTTGCAAGGGAGATAGCCAGCCTCCAAGGAATACGATTGAAGCTACAATGCTAACTATCAGCATATTTGCATATTCGCTTAAAAAGAAAAGTGCCCAACGGAATCCGGAATATTCTGTCATCCAGCCGGCAACCAATTCAGATTCAGCTTCCGGTATATCAAAAGGAGTACGGTTGGTCTCCGCAATTGTTGAAATATAGAAAATAAAAAAAGCTAAAAAGGTGAAAGGACTGTGAAAAATAAACCAGCGATGATCAGCCTGCCATTGAACAATATCACCTAAATGTAAACTTCCAGTTACAAGCACAACTAAAAGCAAAGACAAACCAATTGGAATTTCATAACTAATAATCTGAGCCGCCGCCCGCATAGATCCATACAAGGACCATTTATTATTGGAAGACCATCCAGCAAGAATGACACCGATAACACCAATGGAACTCATGGCAAAAATATAAAATATACCTATATTAAAATCTGAAATAACAATATTTTGTGCAAAAGGAACGCCAATAAAGGTAAGAAATGCTCCTGTGAAAATAATAAATGGGGCAAGAATCATTAAGAATTTGTCTGCATTATTGGGGAGAATATCTTCCTTCACCAATAACTTAATGGCATCAGCAAGCGTTTGACCAATGCCGCCCCAAAATTTCTTTCCACCCTTAAAGCCGAATATTCCCACTTCCATGGGACCTAATCTATCCTGCATGAAGGCGGATATTTTTCGTTCAAAATAGACAGCTACGAGAGCATTCACAGCCATAATTAAAAATATTACGGTACCGCCTATTAGGGTAACAACTGGTAGTATTACTGCTATATCCAGATTAAAGGATGAAAAAGATTTTACCAATGAATCGAGAATGGATGTCATCTGTCAATCTCTCCCAGTACAATATCCAGGCTGCCTAAAATGGCAATAACATCTGAGATCATCCATCCCTCAGCAATTTCACTTAGGACTGCCAGATTGGAAAAAGCCGGAGAGCGCATTTTAACCCGAAGTGGAATATTTTTCCCATTACTGATAATGTAAAAACCTACATCTCCACGAGCTGATTCGTATCTGCCATAAACTTCGCCCACCGCAGGCCGTATCTTTTTTGGTATTGCCTCATGCACATCTCCATCAGGAAGCTGGGCACAGGCCTGGCGGATAATTTTACCTGACTCCCGCATCTCCAGCACTCGAACATAATAACGATCCCAAGTATCCCCTATTGTACCCATTGTGCCCTTACCCAGCGGCACATCAAAATCTAATTTATCATAAATGGAATATGGCTCATTTTTACGCAGATCAAAATTAACGCCACTGCCACGGAGACTGGGGCCAGTAACACCAAAATTTATCCCCACTTCCGCTGGAAGGACACCCACATCTGCGGTGCGTTCAATAAATATTTTATTGTTGCTCAACAGGTTATTAAATTCATCCATCTGAGGATCAAAGTAATCCAGGAATTCCAAAGTTCTCTCTACAAATTTAGGTGGTAAATCATGGGATACACCGCCGGGCCAGATATAATTGTATAACAGGCGGGCACCGCAGAGGGCTTCAAATAAATCCAGGACTCTTTCCCGGTCACGGATGGCCCAGGTAAAGGGGGTTATTGCGCCCACATCCAATCCAAATGTTCCCAGAGCCACCAAGTGGCTGGCTATGCGCTGTAATTCTGCAATGATTACACGGATATATTCCACTCGTTCTGGAATTTCAATATCCAGCAGTTTTTCAACCGTAATAGAAAAGGCATGGTCCATGTGCATGGAGGCCAGATAGTCACAGCGGTCAACAAAGGGAACAATTTGCTCATATGATAACTTTTCACAGTGTTTTTCAAAACATCTGTGCAGATATCCGATGACTGGTTCTATTTTGGATACGATTTCTCCATCGGTGTGAATTTTCAAACGCAATACACCATGAGTACTGGGATGCTGAGGTCCCATATTCAGGATCATTTCACCAGTTTCCAAAACTGATTTATCTATGGCTTGCTCCTCCATTAATCCCAATATGTTTTATCTTTAGGTACAGGCATACCGTGATAGTAATCAGGCTCTTTGTAATCTTTCCGCAGGGGATAGCCTTCCCAATCTTCGGATAATAAAATCCGTTTTAAATTGGGATGGCCTTCGAAAATAATTCCCATCATATCAAAGGCTTCACGCTCATGCCAGTCCGCAGTCTGCCAGAGGGAAGTTACTGAGGGGATTGCTGTGCCATCTTCAGTTTCCACCCTCACTTCAAGGTAATGCTGCTTAATCAGGGAATAGAAATTGTAAGCTGCGCCATAGGTCTTATTATCACCCTTATCATAGGAGGAGATACACATAAGATAATCAAAATCCAGCTCGGATTCATTTTTTAGTAATGTGGAAACTTCACTCCAATTATCAGGTGAGACCAGGATAACTTCTTTCCCTTCAATTGTTGAGGATTTACCAGCAGCCTTCGATTCAACATATTTTATAATATCATCAAAAGTCATATTAGGCCTGTTTCCTCAGGGGAGTTTCAGTTTTGATTTTTTTCTGGAGCTCCAATAATCCTTGTAAAAGGGCTTCAGGCCGGGGTGGACAACCGGGAACATACACATCAACAGGCACCACCAGGTCTACACCCTTGAGCACATGGTAGCCATACTGCCAGTAGGGGCCGCCGCTATTAGAGCAGCTTCCCATTGAGATAACATACTTAGGATCGGCCATCTGTTCAAATAATCGTTTTACCCGTTCTGCCATTTTCAAGGTTACTGTGCCGGCTACGATCATCACATCAGACTGCCGGGGTGTTGCCCGGGGCATAGCGCCAAACCGTTCCAAATCATGACGGGGGGCAGCCGTTGCCATCATTTCAATGGCACAGCATGCCAAGCCAAACTGGAAATACCACTGTGAATTAGCGCGAGACCAATTAATAAGGGTATCCAGTTTTTCTACCACAATATTATCTTTGTCAAAGCGTTCTAATAATGTCGCATCCATCAGCTTGTTTCTCCTTTAGATTGTAGATTGGCATAGCGCCCTTTACCGTAGCGGACATTCATTTTTACCCAGTCAAGATCACCTTTAGCCCAGACATAAACATAGCCAACCAGCAGTATAAGTACAAAAATGAATGCTTCAATAAAAGCCAGCAAGCCTAAGTCCTGGAAAACAACTGCCCAGGGAAAAAGGAATACAATTTCAACATCAAATATGAGGAAGACGAGGGCTATGACATAAAAACGGATGTTGAATTTAACCCAGGCTGAGCCTTCAGGAAGTTCGCCACATTCATAGGAGATAAGTTTATCTCCGCCTTTATTTTTTCTTGGGGAAAGGAGGTGTTGCAGGCCAAGCGGTACCCCAATCAGTACGGCTGCTAAAACGATGAATATTATTATAGGTAGAAAGTCCTGATACACAAATATATCTGTCTAATACAGTGTTAAATTTAGACAGTTCAAAAAACACCAAACAACCCCTATTCATAAATGTTGCTGAGATATTTTTCATTTTTGGATATTCATAGAAATACCTGATAATTTTATACAGATGATTAAAAGCATAATTAACCAATTCATAATTAAAATAACCCCTTTCCTTCCCCGCTGGATCGTCTGGAAAATTGCCGGAAGATATGTAGCAGGAGAAACCATCACTAAATCATTAGAGGTCGTTCGTCAGTTAAATGAAAAGGGGTTTTCTGCAACAGTTGATATTTTAGGAGAGCATACTAAATCGGAAGCTGAAGCTGATGAAATCACCCGCGATTATTTAAAAATTTATGACAAGATTTTTCAACAGGGTCTGGACTGCAATATCTCCATAAAGCCCAGCCATATTGGTCTGGATATCAGTAATGAAATTCTCCAAAGAAATTTGGATAAACTCCTCAGCAAAGCAGAGGAGACTCATAATTTTTTACGCATCGATATGGAAAGCTCAGTTATAACAGATGTGACTATTTCCCTCTTTAAAAGATGTTATGAAAAATATCAAAAAGTGGGAACCGTTTTTCAGGCATATCTGTATCGAACCCAAACAGATTTGGAAGATCTCTCTCAAAATGGTAGTTTTAATTTCCGTCTGTGCAAAGGAATTTACAAAGAACCTCCTGCAATTGCCATCCAGAGGCGGCGGAAGATTAACAGTAATTTTATTAAACTTTTACGCTTCGCCTTTGAAAAAGGGATTTATGTTGGCATAGCCACTCATGATTTAGAACTATTGGAATCAGCCTATGCCCTCATTAGAGAACTCAATATTTCTGCTGATAAATTTGAATTCCAGGTTTTATACGGCGTACCCATGTCTGGCTGGCTGGAAAAACACTTAAAGAATAACTTTAAAGTACGAGTGTATGTCCCTTTTGGAAAAGACTGGTATGCCTATTCTATTCGCCGCTTAAAAGAGAACCCTAATATTGCCGGCTATATTTTGAAGGATTTGTTTAGGAGGTAGATTCCCAAGCCTTTCAAAAACTTGAAGTATTTGATGGATATAATAGAAAAGGGGATCCTGTTACCAGAATCCCCTTTTCGGAGAAAAACAATAAACTATGTTAAGTTCATTGTTTTGGGCTAATTTGTTTTAGTTTCTCAGCGGCTTACCTTTTTTCAGCATATATTCAATGCGGTCAATTGACTTTTGTTCCCCAGCCAGTGAAACGAATACTTCCCGCTCAATATCCAATAAATATTGTTCGTCAACTGCTGTAAATGGTCCGCCCTTATCACCGCCTGTGAGGACATGCCCCAGCTTGCGACCGATGAGTGCATCATGCTCGCTGATCTTGCCAGATTTTACAAAGCCTTTCAGCGTACCCTCTAATACTAAACGGCCAGATTTACCAGGAAGTTTAAAAGTTTCCACTTCCGGAACGGTATATCCTTCGGCCATATCTAAGACTTCCTGCTTGGCTTCCGCCAATATATAATCACGGTTCACTACAATTCTATCTTCTTTTTGAAGATAGCCAATAGCCTGAGCTTCTTTAGCGGATGTAGCTACTTTTGCAAATCCAATCGTCTCAAAAGCTTTTTGAATAATGGGGAATGCTCCCGGCATAGCGGTCTTGATTTTCTTACTCAAATTTGAGATCATCCGCAAATTACCACCGGCACCGGGAATAAGTCCCACCCCCACTTCTACTAGACCAATATAGGATTCACCGGCTGCTACAATTCTATCACAGGCTCCAATCACTTCAAATCCACCACCTAATACTAAGCCAAATGGCGCTGCGACAACGGGAAATGGTGCAAATCGTAATCCTTGTAGAATATCCTGCATGGTTTTTACGGTTCGATCTAATTCATCCCAATCCTTGCGGTAAGCAGAATTGAGAATCATATTTAGATTGGCACCGGCGCAAAAATTGGCTCCATCACCAGAAATAACCAATCCCTTATAGCCATTATCTTTAACCCATTTCTGGGATAGATACAGAGTCTGCAAAATTGAACCGTCAATGGGGTTTAATTGGGCCTGTAAAACTGAATGAAAATTTACTCCTGCAACACCATCACCCAAGTCAATTAACGACGCTGACCAATGATTTTCAATGAGGCTGCCATTATATTTAAAATTAGAAAACCTCAGTTCTTTTTGTGAAGTGGGAATGGGAAGATAA